>JBMSIW010000017.1:0-21919 GCA_049418265.1 Vulcanococcus sp. | reverse complement strand
AGGGTGGCTTTTTTGTTGCCTGCTTTTCGCTTCTGGTCTGAAACAGGCACCAGTACAAAGCTCTTCGCTTTGGGGGGGGGCTTCCGGCAGAAGCGCCGGAAGTCCTCCCATGTCGCTCGGATCCCTTGCGCTTACAAGGTCAGTCGATCTCAGGAGCGGTGGACGTGCACCTGCTTCCAGTTCCCATCCAGTCGTTGCCAGATCCGCGTCTCGCAGCAGCGTGCCGTGATCGGATCACCGTTGCTCAGCCGCTGGGTCAGGCGGGTGTAGCTCAGCACCACCGCGTCATCGCTCAGCCAGCGCAGATGCGGGCGCGCCATCGTGACCGTCACTGGCGAGGGGGCCGCGTTGGGCTCACCGGGCAGTTCAAAGTAGAAACGGTGAAAGGGCAGGCCCTCCACCAGGTGCCCTTCGCTCTCGGCCTCAAAGCAGCTCAGGTCTTCAGCGCAAACCGCTGAATAGGCCTGCCAGTCTCCGCTCGCCACGCTGTTCAGCATGGCCTGATTCACCTGAAGAATCTCGCGATCGCGTTCACTGAAAGCCATGGCCTGGATCGAGCAATCCGTAATCACTGATCCTCTCAAAGCGCCCGGACTCTCGGCCAGGATTTCCTTCTCGGTCGCTAAAGAGCACCTGCATTCCTGCTTGATCGGCGGCTTCTAGTTCAGCGAGTGAATCGCTGATAAATAAAACGCTGCTGGGAGCTGTCTGCATCTCAATGGCAATCGCTTGGTAGCTGTTTGGCTCCTGCTTGGCGCCGACCCGTGTATCAAACCAATGACTGAATAGGCCCCTGAGATCCCCGCTCTGGCAATGGCCATACAGCAGCTGCTGCGCAGGCACCGAGCCCGACGAATAGACCCCCAGGCAATAGCCCTGCTGATGCCATCGCTCTAGCGCCACCGGCACATCAGCGAACAAGGGCGCCACGATCTCTCCTGAGGCGTAACCCGCTCTCCAAATGCGTCCTTGGAGGTCTTTGAGGGCCGTTAGTTTGATGTCACGGCGGATCAGTTGCTGGAGGTATTCAGCGAGGCCCTCTGTCGATGCATTGCTTTCGGTTGCACTCCAGGTGTGGCGGAGTTTCTGCGCTTCGGGATCCCTATCGATCGCCCATGCTTCATCGACAGCTTGAAGCAGCTGGCCGACCTCCGGATCGTGGGCCTGTGCAGCTAGATAAGCCCCCATCTGAGCACTCGCATAGGGGAACAACACCTCCGCCACGAAGCTCACCGGACAGGTGGTGCCCTCGATATCCAGCAATAGATGCGTGATCGTCATCTCTGGACTCTCTAGCGAGCTGTGATGGCTGCCAGCAGCAACTGCCGCCAGCGCTGCTCGAGCAGAAACTCCAGGATCTCCAGATGGCGCATCGCGCTGCCCAGATTCCGTCCCCAGGCATAGAGCCCGTGGCCGGCAATTAAGAGTCCGTGGGGGGCATCGGCGAGCAGTGGATTGGCCCTGCTGGATAAAGCGCTGAGGTCCTGATCGTTGGCCAGTGCAGGCACAAAGACACTGCAGTCATGGGTCTTGACGCCCTCGAGTCCCTTGAGCATCTCCAGGCTCTTGAGTTCCAGCGCGCCCCGCCCGTCGCCAGCTGCCTGGTCGATGGCCCATTGCGAGAGCAGGGTGCCTGCCTGGGAGTGGGTGTGCAACACAGCCCCCGCTCCGCAGACCTTGATGATTTCCAGGTGCAAGGCGGTTTCCGCACTGGCTTTGCCTTGGCCGCTGAGGACGTGGCCCTCGCCATCGACCTGGATCAAATCTCTTGGTGCAACAGATCCCTTGTGCACGCCGCTGGGGGCCATCAGCAAGCGCAGGGGTTGCTGGCTCAGGACGCAACTGAAGTTGCCCCCTGTCCCATCACACCAACCCCGCTGATGGATTTCGCCCATTGCGCTGCTCAGGGCCTTGGCCAGGGCTGTGGTGTTCGCATCGGACATGCCTGTCCCCACCCGCATCGCTCTAGCCACCCTGACAGGTGGGGCACCAGTGACTGCTGCGTCCCCCCAACTTGTCACGACGGATCGGTGTGCCGCAGATCCGGCAGGGTTCTCCGGTGCGCCTGTATACCCAGGCCGCATTGCCGTAGTTGCCGTTGGTGCCTTTCAGATCACGAAAGTCGCTGAAGGTCGTTCCGCCCACCCCGATGCTTGTGGTCAGCACCTCCACCAGTGCCGCGTGCAACCGTTTCAGCTCGGCAGGCTTCAGGCTGCCGCTGCGCCTCTCCGGGGCAATCCTGCTCATGAACAAGGACTCATCGGCGTAGATGTTCCCGACACCCGCCACAAGGGCCTGATCGAGCAGGGCTGTTTTGATCGGGCGGCTTGATCCCTTCAGCTTTGCTCCCAGATAGGCCGGATCAAAGGCCTCACTGAAGGGCTCAGGCCCGAGGCGTTTGAGGCCCGTCATCACCGATTCCAGAGGGGTCTGAGGCGGGACCCACCACATTTCTCCAAAGCTGCGCAGATCCACAAACCGCAGTTCTTGCCCTTCCTGATTCCAGATCCGCACCCGGGTGTGATTGCAGGGCGCCTTCTCTTCCTCCATCCAGAGGAACTGTCCTGTCATCCGTAGATGCACGCCCCAATGGCCGGCATCCTCATCTCCGCGCTGCAGGGCCGCCATCAGATATTTGCCGCGCCGCATCCAGCCCTTCACTTGAGCGCCCTCCAGGGCGCTGCAGAACTGCTCAGGTGTGGGCGGAGCTGCCACCGCTCGGGCCCGCAGTACCTCCACCTTGGCGATCTCGAACCCCTTGGTCTGCCGCTCAAGCCCTCGGCGGACCGTTTCCACTTCGGGCAGTTCAGGCACGCGCAGCCAGCTCGGGATCTCGCCCCACAGAGTGCCATGGAGCATGAAAAATCCCCGGCCTCATCGAGGTCCGGGGATCCTGAAAAATCTGATGCCTAGAGCCTGCAGGAGGCAGGGGGAATCAGGCTTTCTCGAGCTCGCTCTCGGCGAAGTTATTGGTGTTGATGCCGCCTTCGGAGCCGCTCACGCCGTTGTAGTTCACCTTCTCGAAGCGCACCACCACGGGGTAGCGGATGCCGGAGGTGTCGATCGAGGCAACGGTGCCGACTTCGTTGAACCAGTAGGACTCAGGACGCTTGATGCGCACCTTGTCGCCGCGGGAGATGGCCATCGCTGCGCAGGAAATGGGTGGCTGTCAGTGGGAATTTACCCGCCATGGGAAGCCCTGAAGCCGCCCCGTCACGAAACGTGGCACCATCGACCTCCAACGCGCGATGCCCCATGGCCGAGGCCCCCTCCTTCAGCCTCGACTTGCCAGATCCCGAGAGCGACAGCATCAGCTCGATGGAGTTCATGGCTCGCATCGAAGAGGCCTGGGCCATTTGCGATCGCTTTGATCTCCAGACCGAGATCTGGCGCGGCCGGATTCTCCGGAGCGTTCGCGATCGCGAGCGTCGCGGCGGTGAAGCCCGTGGAGCGGGATTTCTGCAGTGGCTCAGGGAGCAGGAGATCAGCAAGACCCGCGCCTATGCCCTGATCCAACTCGCCGAGTCCGCTGATCAGATGCTGGGCGAGGGGGTTCTGGAGGAAGCCAGCGTCAATAACTTCTCCAAGCGGGCCTTTATGGAGACGGCCCAGTCCGATCCAGAAGTGCAGCTGATGATTGGCGAGGCCGCCAACGAAGGTCAGCAGATCACCCGGAAGCAGGTGCGTCAGCTCACAGACGAGTTCACGGCGGCCACCAGTCCCCTGCTGCCCGAGGAAATTCGCCAGAGAACGGCCGATAACCTCCTGCCTCCGAAGGCCGTCGCCCCGCTGGTGCGCGAGCTGGCCAAGTTGCCTGAGGAGCAGCAGGAAGATCTGCGCAAGGTCCTGCGCGATGAACCGGAACTAGAGCGGGTCAAGGATGTGACCAGCACTGCCCGCTGGCTCAGCAAGGCCTCGGAGGCCGGGCTTGCGGTGCGGGCCTTTCAGCAGGGCGAGCTGGATCTGGAGAAGGCCATGCAGGAGGCCCTGCGGCTCGATGCGCTCGGCCTGCTCTCTGATGCCGTGGGCCAGGCCCAGGCCCTGGAGGCCGCCGTGCTCAAGCTGCACACCAGTTGGCGGCGTCTCAATGGCTTGCAGGAGCGCCTCTGGGTGGAGAGCGGCAGCAGCACCCCTCATCTGCGCGAGCTCTTGACCGCGCTGCAAAGCCTGAGCGGCAACACCCTCCGGGTCTCCCTTGGCGAGCTGGCTGGGGGCAAGAAGGTGCGCCTGCAGCTGGTTGAGGAGGCTGCTGATCAGCTGGAAGCTCCGACCATCGCTGTTCTCGCGCAAGCCAGCTGAGGACCTCAGCGATGGCGGATGCGCTGGAGCAGGCGCTGCAGGACTTCTTCGGTTGGAGCAGCTTTCGACCGGGCCAGCGCCCGGTGATTGAGGCCATGCTTGCTGGGCAGGATTGCCTGGCGGTGCTGCCCACAGGAGCGGGCAAATCCCTTTGCTACCAGCTGCCTGCTCTCGTGCGGGGCGGCCTGGTACTGGTCATCTCGCCCCTGGTCGCCTTGATGGAGGACCAGGTTCAGCATCTCCAGCGCCGCGGGATTGCGGCGGCCTGCCTGCATCGGGGTCTCGATCCGGCGCGGCGCCGCGATCTGCTCCAGAGGGTGCGCTCCAATCGCCTCCGCTTGCTCTACCTGGCCCCCGAGCGTCTGCAGGTGGAGGCCACCCGCCAACTGCTGGAGGAGCTCCACGGGGAGGGAAAGCTCGTCGGCCTGGCCATCGATGAGGCCCACTGCATCAGTGCCTGGGGCCATGACTTCCGACCGGACTACCGCCGTCTAGGCCAGCTGCGTCGGCTCTGCCCAGGTGTGCCCGTGGTGGCCCTGAGTGCCACGGCGGCACCGCGGGTACGGGCGGATCTGATTCGCATGCTGGAGCTGCGGCGACCCTTGATTCAGGTGCGCTCAGCCCGGCGCGACAACCTCTCCTATGGCATGCGTCGCCGTCCACTGGATCCGCTGCCGCAGGTGCTCGAGGCTTTGGAGGCAGCGCGGGGGGCCGTCCTGATCTATGCCCGGACCCGCCGTTCCGTCGAGAGCTGGGCCAAACGCCTTGGCGAGGCGGGTGTCGAGGCCATCGCGTACCACGCCGGTATGGATCCCGAGAGTCGCGCCTTGGCGCTGACGCACTTTCAGGAGCACCGTTCTCCGGTTCTGGTCGCCACCGTGGCCTTCGGGATGGGGGTGGATCGCCCCGATGTGGGCCTGGTGTTGCACCTGGACTTGCCCGCCAGCGCAGAGGGGTATCTGCAGGAATCGGGGCGGGCCGGGCGCGATGGCTTGCCCGCCCGTTGCCTGGTCCTCTTTGATCCTGAGGACCGCACCAGCCTGGCCTGGGCGATTCGCTCGTCTGCGGCCGAGTCTGGTGATCCGCAGGACAAGCTGCGCTCGGAATTAGCCCAGCAGCAGCTGCGGCGTATGGAGGCCGTGGCGGAGGGCTCCGGCTGCCGTGAGCAGGCCCTGCTCCTGGCCGTGGGAGAGCTGGTGCCGCCCTGCGGGCGCTGCGATCGCTGTCAGGGGCGGCTGCATTGGCGCGATTGGTCCCCGGAGGCCTCTCAGGTGCTCGAGGCTCTCGATCAGCGCGCTGGCGTCGATCTGCGCAACCTGGGCGAAGACCTGGCCAAAACGGATGCCGCTGATGTTGATCAGTGGCGCTGGCTCGCGCGGCGTCTCGTGCAGGAGGACCTGATCAGCGAGAGCGATGACGGCAGCCAGCGGCTCTGGCTCAAGCCTGCGGGCCGACGCTTCCTGCGTCAGCCCTGGACCTTGCGCCTGGCGGCCTGATCAGCCGGGCTTCGCCTTGCAGAGATCGTCGATCAGTTGCTGTTCAAAGTCGCTCTGGGGGGCGTCCCAGGTTTTCCAGGCGCCCGATTGCCCGGTCGCATTCAGGCGCTTGGCGTTGCAATTGATCGCCAGATAAAGGGGTTGGCCGTCGCTGTTGAGGCTGGGTGCCACGTAGCTGCCGCCCATCGACTGCCAATTCGCCCAGTCCACCTGCAGGGGGCCATAGCTGCGCCAGTCAGGCGTGCTGGCTTTGGTCGACGTTTTGCTGCCGCTGGTTTTAGCGCTCGTCGTTTTGGCGGCGGCCACCGTCACTTCGGCGGCGGGCTTGGCCGGTTCAGGTTTGGGGGCTGGGGTTTTGGCGACCTCGGCTTTGCTCACTTCAGCCTTGGCTACTTCAGCCTTCGCGACCTCAACCTTTGCGACCTCAAGCTTCGGCTCAGGCTTGGGTTCTGGCTTTGCTGCGACCACCTTGGGCTCAGGCTTGGGCTCGGGTTTCGGCTCCGGTTGGACAGCGACCTCTGCGGCGGGTTTGGGCTGCGGTTTCGGAGCAGCAGCCGTGGCTGTGGCCGGAGCGGCGGCGGCGGGAGCCGGCTTCGGTTTGGGCTTGGCAGCTACGGGGGTGGCGACGGGCTTGGGTTTTGGCTTCGGCTTGCTGGTGCTGCGTATCTGCAGGGTGGTGCCCGACATCAGCTGGTCGGGGCTGCGCAGGTTGTTGAGGGCCACCAGTCGGTCCATCGAAACCCCGTAGCGGCTGGCGATCTCGGAGAGGGTTTCGCCGTCTTGCACGGTGTGGCGACTGGCGTTGCGATTGACCGCCGCTTGGCTGGCGCGAGGGCTAGCTCCGGGGACCTGGATGCGGCTGCCGGCCCAGAGGTCATTGGCATCCCGCAGGCCGTTGAGGCGCATCAACTTGTCGACCGTTGTGCCGTAGCGATCGGCGATTTCGGAGAGGGTTTCACCGGATTTGACGGTGTAGTTGCCCGAGCCACTACCGCTGTAGACGTTGCCGGGAACCTTGAGGCGGCTGCCGGCCCAGAGGTCGTTGGCACTGCGCAGACCGTTCATCTCCATGAGCCGGTTCACGGTGGTCCCGTAGCGATCGGCAATTTCGGAGAGGGTCTCGCCGCTCTTCACCACCACCTCTCCAGCCAGGCCTGGCAGGGGTACCAGCAGGGCCAGGGCGAGGGCAGCAGCAAAGCGGCGGCGCATGGATTTCGGCAGTCGACTGGGCGCACCATACGGGCATAAGCCGCTGGCGCTAGCCCCTGTTCGATAAGGCATGGAAATGGCTCAGCCGAGCAGCCGGCGGATCAGTGGCAGACGCCCGGCGTAGGGCGGATAGCGGAAGGGCGCATCGAGCCGGAAGGGCCGGCGCAGGATGCTGCGTTCGTGCGAGAAGGTCTTGAAGCCCGCCTCGCCGTGGTAGTTCCCCATGCCGCTGTTGCCCACGCCACCGAAGGGCAGCTCCGGCACGCTCACGTGCATCACCACATCGTTGAAGCAGACCCCGCCGGAGCTGGTGCGCCGCAGGATCTCCTCCTGGGCGGTGCGTTGTTTGCTGAAGAGATAGAGCGCCAGGGGTTTGGGGCGCTGATTGATCCGCTCGATCGCCTCGCTGAGGCCCTGGACGCGCAGCACGGGCAGTAAGGGGCCAAAAAGCTCCTCCTGCATCAAGGGGTCATCCAGGCTCTCCACCTGGATCAAGGTGGGCGCGATGCGCCGGCGGCTGGCGTCGCTTTGGCCGCCGAAGAGCACCTGGCCGCGGCTGCGGGCACCCTCCAGCAGGGCCTCGAGCCGCTGGAATTGGGCCTGATTCACCAAGCTGCCCAGATCGGCGGAGGCCAGGGGATCGGGGCCGAAGCACTGGCTGATGCGCGCGCTCAGGCGTTCAACCAGCTGTGCCTCCACCGCCTCATCCACCAGCAGATAGTCCGGGGCGATGCAGGTCTGACCGGCGTTGAGGCATTTGCCCCACACCAGGCGCCGGGCGCTCACCTCCAGGTCGGCATCCCGCAGCACCACCGCCGGGCTTTTGCCCCCCAGCTCCAGCGTCACTGGGGTGAGGTGGCGCGCCGCGGCTTCCATCACCAGCCGGCCCACCCGTTCGCCGCCGGTGAAAAAGATGTGATCGAAGCGCTCCTGCAGCAGGGCCTGAGCCACCGGACCATCCCCCTGCACCACCTGCACCGTGGTGGTGGGGAAGGCGGCGCTGATGAGCTCCGCGATCAAGGCGCTGGTGGCTGGCGCGTGCTCAGACGGTTTGAGCACCACGGTGTTGCCGGCTGCCAGGGCGCTCACCAATGGCTGAAGGCTCAGCAGGAAGGGGTAATTCCAGGGGCCGATCACGAGAACGCAGCCCAGGGGTTCCCGGATCACTTCGGCCCGGCCGGGTTGCAGGAACACCGGCAGGCCCACACCCCGGGGCGCCATCCAGCGGCGTAGGCGGCTGCGCACCAGCTGGATTTCCTGCTGCACCGCCACCAGCTCGAAATAGGCCTCCACTGGTGGCTTGCCGAGATCGCTCGCCAGGGCCGTGAGCACCGCATCACGTCGCTCGGCGATGGCGCGCTCGAGGCGATCAAGTTGCTCGAGCCGCCAGCTGCGCGGGCGCGTGGCACCGTCGCTGACGGGCTGCCGCATGGCGGCAATGGAGGTGGAAAGCAGCATTGAGGGCGGGCCTAGCCCAACCAGTCCTGCTCGGGATGTTGGCGCAGATGGAGTTGCCCTTGCTGCCGCAAGGCTTCTCTCAGTCCCCTTCGGGCCATGGGGTCACCGACCTGTCTGGGATTCGTCTCCGGGATTCGTCTCCGTGATTCGCCGCCTCATCGGGGACGGCCGAATGTCACAACAATCCGAAAAGGTGGCGCCAATCTCTACTCAAATCACAGTCGTTTAAAAGCGTTAAACGGGGATTTGAATTTGTGATTTGGATTTGTTTTTAAAAGCCCTTGACGAGACTTGAACTCGTGACCTCTCCCTTACCAAGGGAGTGCTCTACCGCTGAGCTACAAGGGCGTGTGGAAGGTGGGCCGGGCTGGATTTGAACCAACGTAGGCAGAGCCAGCGGATTTACAGTCCGCCCCCATTAACCACTCGGGCACCGACCCGAACCACACCCCAAGAACTTACCAGTCGGTGGGTCCCCTCTCGCCTCTCTCCCTACGATTGCCCCAGCGGAATCCGGATTGCCGTCGGCTGCCATGCGCGTGCTGTTGCTCAACGGCCCCAACTTGAACCTGTTGGGTCAGCGGGAACCCGGCCTCTACGGGGCTGACACCCTTGAGGTGATTGAGCAGCGCCTCGTTGCCCAGGCGGCCGAGCGAGGTGTTGAGCTCATCTGCTTTCAGAGCAATCACGAGGGAGCCCTCGTGGACCGCATCCACCAGGCCCGCGGGGCAGTGGACGGCATCTTGATTAATGCGGGGGCTTTGACCCACACCTCGATTGCCCTGCGCGACGCCCTGCTGGGTGTGGCCATCCCCTTTGTGGAGCTCCACCTGAGCAACGTGCACGCCAGAGAAGCCTTTCGTCAGACCTCTTATTTGGCGGACAAGGCCCTGGGGGTGATCTCCGGGTTTGGTCCGACCAGCTACGAGCTCGCCCTGCAGGGGTTGTTGGCGCGGCTGAAGGCCCAGTCATGAGTGCCCTGCTGGAGAACCCGACAGCGCGCGTGCGCTGGTTGGCGGCGCCCAGTTCCCCGGCCTGGTTGGAGCAGGCCATCGCCCGGCCTGATCTGGTGTTGATCGATCACGCCCACTGCGAGCGCAAGGCGGCCGGTGTGGCCTTGCAGTTGATGTTCCGCTACCCCTCCGATGAGCAACTGGGGGCCTTGCTCAGTGCGCTGGCGCGCGAGGAGTTGGAGCATTTCGAGCAGGTCCTGGCCCTGCTGCAACGCCGAGAAGTCCCACTTCGCCCCTTAGCTGCTCCGGCCTACGGATCCAGCCTGATGGCCCAGGTGCGCAAGGGGGAGCCCCAGAGGATGCTGGATTCCTTTCTGGTGGCCGGCTTGATCGAGGCCCGCAGCCATGAGCGGATGGCCTTGCTTGCGGCCCACAGCCCCGATCCCGACTTGCGGGAGCTGTACGGGGAGCTCTTAGCGAGTGAGGCTCGCCATTTCGGTCTCTATTGGGTCTTGTGTGAGCAGCGCTTCGGCCGCGAGGTCACGGTGGAGCGGCTTGAGCAGCTGGCTCTGGCGGAAGTCGAGGCCTTAAGCGGTGAGTTGGCCCAGGACGATCTGGTGCGGATGCATTCCGTGGGAGTCACTCCAGCAGCGGATAGCGCTCGGCAATCGGGTCGCCGCTGAACTGAGCCACCCAACCCTGGGGGTTGTCGAAAAAGCGGATCGCACAGAACTGGGGGGCGCTGCCCATGTCAAACCAGTGCTTGGTGCCGGCGGGCAGGCTGATCCAGTCGTCCGCCTCGCAGAGCACCTGCAGCACCTCATCGCCGATGTGCAGGCAGAACAGGCCGCGGCCTTCGACGAAGAAACGCACCTCGTCTTCGCTGTGGGTGTGCTCTGAAAGGAATTTCTGGCGCAGCGCCTCGCGATCGGGATGATCTGGGGTCATCCGGATGGCATCCACGGTGGGATAGGTGCCGCGGCTCTGCACCCGGGCAATCTCTGCGGCGTAGGCCGCGAGCACGTCATCCGCTCCGGCGCCGGCAGGGAGTTCTGAGCGGGCCGGCCAGCGCTCAAAGCCGATGCCGCGTTGCCCCAGCTCCGCGGCAATCACAGCGGGATCATTGGTGGCCAGTAGGGGCAGGGGATGGCCTGAGGCCCCAGCGCTGGCGGGAAAGATTTGCAGGTCGCTCATCGATCCTCCCTGCGGTCTCATCAGCTTAGAAAGGGGCCAGTTCGGCCTTCTCCATGAGCTCCAGCGCAATCCTGCGGGCCCTGGAGGAACACGGCCAACCCGCGCCTGAGGGCGTGAGTTTGGTGGGGGTGGGCCCCGGTGATCCCGATCTCCTCACCGTGGCGGCCCTGCGCAGGATCGTTGGCGCCGATGTGGTCGCCTATCCCGTGGCCCGGCTTGAGGGCGAAGGGATGGCGGCGCGGATCGCGGCCCCCTGGATCCGGGCGGAACAACAGCGGTTGCCGCTGCTGTTCCCGATGGTGCAAGAGGCCGAGCCTCGCCGGCAGGCATGGCATGCGGCCGCTGATGCCCTGGCAGCTGAAGTGGGCGCCGGGCGCAGGGTCGTGCTGCTCTGTGAGGGGGACAGTTCGCTCTATGCCAGCTGCTCCTATGCCTTGCTCGCCTTGGCGGAGCGGCATCCGGCGGTGCCGGTGGCGGTGATTCCTGGCATCACGGCCGTGGCGGCTGCGGCGGCCGCGGCCTCCTCCCAGGGCATGCCCTGGCCCCTGGCACTGCAGCAGGAACCCCTGCTGGTGCGGCCGACGCCCGAATCGGCGGAGGAACTGGAGCACTGGCTCGATCAGGCTCGCGCCACGGGAACCGTGCTGGCCTTGCTCAAGTTGGGCCATCGCTGGTCCTGGGTGCAGCCCCTCTTGCAGCGCCGGGGCTTGCTGGAGCAGAGCCTGTTTGCCCAGCGGGTGGGCTGGCCCGATCAGCTGTTGAGCCGTGCCAGTGCGGTCAATCCGGCTGAACAGCCCTACTTTTCCCTGTTAGTGATCCGTCAGGGCTGGCCGGCGGTGTTGCCCTGATGGAGATCCATTGATGACGGCGTTGGCGTGGTTCTCACTGCTTCACCCGCTGCTGGTGATCCTGTTTGTGTTCCCCGTGGTGGGCGCCACGGTTCGCTTGGGGATCCTGGTGCGCGAGCACCGTCTTGGCATCACCCAGCAGCCGGCACCCGTGCCGCGCGAGCACGTGGACCATGGCCGTTGGCTGACGGCCGCCGTGGTGGTGGCGGTGCTCATTGCCCTCGTCTATTCCTTCAGCGCCAAGGCACTGTCTGCTGAAACCAGCTTTGCCGGTGGGGCCTCGCGCTTTGCGCTGCTGATGCTTGCGGCAGCGGGAACCCTGGGGGCCCTCCTGGCTTTGCTCCAGGTCAAGCAAGCGTCCCTGCGGGCCAGCTTCAGCCTGATCACCTGGGCCGGGTTGCTGGGGTTGGGCTCGCAAAGCGAGATCTGGCGTGTTTCAGACAACCCCTTCAGCGGCGCCTTCTGGGGCTCCCACTACTGGGGCGGTGTGCTGCTCACCGGGCTCCTGCTGCTGAACCTGGCGGCTCGCCCTGAGATCACCCGTGAGCTGCGCTGGCGGCGCCTGCATGTCACCAGCAACATCTTGATCCTGCTGCTCTTGGCGGTCCAGGCGATTTCGGGTTGCAGGGATCTCCTTCAGATCGGCGCCGGCTAGCCCTGGTGGCTCAGTTCCCCGCTCGCTCGATCGAGCAGGGCGAGGGCGTCGGCGGGAGTGGGGGCTCGCATCAGGGCATGGCGCAGTTGGGGCGCGCCCGTGAAGCCGCTGCAGGTCCAGCCCATGTGTTTGCGGGCGATCAGGAGGCCGTGCTCACCTTTGGCCTCCACCAGGGCCAGCAGTTGCTCCCTTGCTAGAGCAATCCTCTCGAGGGCGCCGGGCGCTTCCGGTATGGGGCGTCCGCTGAGCGCCGCGTCGATCTGCCCCACCAGCCAGGGGGCTCCCATGCTGCCGCGACCGACCATGACGCCATCGGCCTTGGTGGCCGCAAGGCAGCGCAGGGCATCGGCGGCGGAATTCACATCGCCGTTGGCGATCACCGGGATCGCAAGGGCCTGTTTCACCGCGGCGATGGCCTCCCAGTCGGCATGCCCTTTGAAGCCCTGCTCGCGGGTTCGGCCGTGGAGCGTGAGGAGTTGTGCCCCCGCGTCCTCCAGCTGCCGGCACCAGGAGACCGGGTCGAGGTCATGGCCGCACCAGCCCAGCCTGGTTTTGACGGTGACCGGAATCGAGACGGCGGCGGCCACGCTGTTGACGATCCGGGCGGCGAGCTCGGGGTCGCGGATCAGACCACTGCCCCCTCCTTTCTTGGCGATCTTTTTGACCGGGCAGCCCATGTTGATGTCGATCAGGAAGGCGCCAGCGGCTTCGGCGCGGCGGGCTGCATCCGCCATGGCGGCCGGACGGTAATCAAAGAGCTGCACCCCGATGGGCCCCTGTTCCAGGGCGAGTTCCTCCACCTTCTGCAGGCCGTGGCCCAGCTCCAGGCTGGTGGCGTTGACCATCTCGGTGAAGAGCAGGGCATCGGGCGCCCAGCGCCGCACCAGGCCGCGAAAAATCCGATCGCTGACCCCGGCCAGGGGGGATTGCAGCACGCGGCAGCGCAGCAGCCTGGGCGTTCCGCGGCCGGCCAGCTGCAGCTCGGCAGGGGTGAGGGCGGGCGTGATCATGGTGATCCGATTGTCGGACTCCAGGCCGATGCCTTCCGATCAGGCCGCCACCAACCCTGTTCCCTTCCCCCTGAGCCGGGCGCTGCTGGAGGCGGTGTTGGCTGATCGCACCAACGATCGCTTCGTGTGTGAGCTGATCTGGCCGCGCCTGGGATATCAGCAGGACGGCTCAGGCCGTTGGAGCGCCGGCCCGGAAACAGGGGAGGCCTGGCGGCAGTCCTTCCCCGTCGAACCCCAGTTCATCGCCGAGCGCCCGCCCAGCGTGGCCCTGACCCGCTCGATTGCGAAGGAGCACAAGCAGCTCCTCAAGGAGCAGCTGGGTTTCGCCGGTTACCGGATCGGTGAGCTCTATCCGCGCCGCACCCGCCGCGCCACCGCCGTGAACTGGCTGCTGGCGGATCTGGCGCAGCGCGGTGAGCCGCTGGCGGAGAGCGGTCCGCTCCCCGCGCTGCTCGAGCAGCCGGCCGATCCTGTCCAGGGTCATCCCGGAGATCTGCCGATCAGCTGAGCTGCGTTTGCTCAGGCCTGGATGTTGACCGGAGTGCCCATGGGGGTGTTCTCGAACAACCAGCGGGCGTGGGGGCTGGGGATGCGGATGCAGCCATGGCTGCGGGGCACGCCAAAGGCCTCATTGGCTTGCTCCTGCCAAGGGGCACCGTGCATGCAGATCATGCCGTTCTGGGTGATGCACATGGCCCAGGGCACGTTGGGGGCCACGTAGCCACGGCCGCGCATCGTGACGCTCTGGTGCTTGGAATACACCTGGCCGACGCCCGTGGGGGTGGGGGTGGTGGCGGCGCCCGTGCTCACCAGCACCGTGCGCACCAGCTCCTGCTGGTTGTTGTAGACGTAGAGCTTCTGGTCGGAGAGATCGACCACGATCGAGGCAATCAGTTCCACCATCGCGGAGACCGCCTTCCCGGCGGGGGACAGAACACCCTCTCCTTAGCGAGACAGCCTGAGTCTTGTTTTGAGACTGGCGGAAAGATTTCCGCTTCGCCGGCCTGTAGGGTCGAGATACGGCAGTTGTTGCGATAACTCTTTGGCGTTGCCCATCGTTGCCATCATTGGCCGCCCCAATGTGGGCAAATCCACCCTGGTGAACCGTCTCTGCCGCAGTCGCGAGGCGATCGTTCACGACGAGCCGGGTGTGACCCGCGATCGCACCTATCAAGACGGGTATTGGCGCGACCGGCACTTCAAGGTGGTGGACACCGGTGGTCTGGTGTTCGACGACGACAGCGAATTCCTGCCCGAGATTCGTGAGCAGGCCAACCTCGCTTTGGCCGAGGCCTCGGTGGCCCTGGTGATTGCGGATGGTCAGCAGGGCCTGACCGCCGCCGATCAGGCCATCGCTGAATGGTTGCGGGGCCAGAAGGTTCCCGTGCTGCTGGCCGTGAACAAGTGCGAGTCCCCTGAGGCGGGTCTCTCCATGGCGGCCGAGTTCTGGGGGTTGGGCCTGGGTGAGCCCCATCCCATTTCCGCGATCCATGGAGCGGGTACCGGAGATCTGCTGGACCGGATGGTCGAGCACCTGCCAGCTGCTGAGGAGTTGACCGGTGAGGAGCCCATTCAGCTCGCCATCGTCGGCCGTCCCAACGTGGGTAAGTCCAGCCTTCTGAATGCCGTCTGCGGCGAAAAGCGAGCCATCGTCAGCCCGATTCGTGGCACCACCCGCGACACGATCGACACCACGATCGAGCGGGAGGGAAAGACCTGGAAATTGCTGGATACCGCCGGCATCCGCCGCCGCCGTTCGGTGAATTACGGGCCTGAATTTTTTGGCATCAACCGCAGCTTCAAGGCGATTGAGCGCTCGGATGTCTGCGTGCTCGTGATCGATGCCCTTGATGGCGTCACCGAGCAGGATCAGCGCCTGGCGGGCCGCATTGAAGAGGAGGGTCGTGCCTGCGTCGTGGTCGTCAACAAGTGGGACGCCATCGAAAAGGACAGCCACACCATGCCGGCCATGGAGAAGGAGCTGCGCGCCAAGCTTTATTTCCTGGATTGGGCGCCGATGCTGTTCACCTCGGCCCTGACCGGCCAGCGGGTGGAGAGCATCTTTGCGATTGCGGCGGTCGCGGTGGAGCAACACCGTCGCCGGGTCAGCACCTCGGTGGTCAATGAAGTGCTGCGGGAAGCCGTGAGCTGGCGCTCTCCGCCCACCAGCCGTGGTGGACGACAGGGCCGGATCTACTACGGGACCCAGGTGGCCGTGCGCCCTCCAAGCTTCACCCTGTTCGTCAACGACCCGAAGTTGTTCGGAGACACCTACCGTCGCTACGTCGAGCGGCAGATCCGAGAAGGGCTTGGTTTTGAGGGATCGCCACTCAAGCTCTTCTGGCGCGGCAAGCAGCAGCGCGACGCGGAGCGTGATCTGGCCCGGCAACAGGCCAAAGGCCGCTCCTGATCTGAGCGACTAACGGCCGAAATGGACTGGTTGCGGCAGATCCCCATCGGCCAATACGTCGATGGCACCGGCTCCTGGCTTCGCCTGCTGGATTCCCGCCTGAAACTGGGCTGGACCTTGGCTTTTCTGCTGACGCCAATCCTGGCGGGCCCCTGGTGGCGCCTGGGCTTGGTGGCGGCTTTGTTGCTGATCACCGCCGGTAGCGGTCTGCCCTGGAGGCTGTGGCGACGGACCCTGCCCTTGCTGCTGCTGCTCTCTGTCTTGGTCGGTGTGCTGGCGACCACGCTCCCCACCGGATCACTGCAGCCGATGGCCCCGAATCGGCCGCCCCAAGAGTTGGTGTTGGCCCCCGAAGATCAGGGCACCCGCTGGGAGGTGCTGCGGTTGGGCCCGCTCAACTTGGGTCCGCTGCCCGTTGGCCCTTTGGTGATCACCCGGCGTTCGGCGGCCCTCGGTGTGAACAGCGCCACCCTGCTCTTCACGGTGATTCACAGCGCCAATCTGTTGCTGCTGACCACTCCCCCAGAGGAATTGGTCTGGGGGCTGAGTTGGTGTTTGGCCCCGCTGGCTCCATTGGGTGTTCCGGTGGAGAGGCTTGGCTTCACCTTGCTCCTCTCGCTGCGCTTTTTGCCGTTGGTGCAGGAGGAGTTCCAGAACCTGCTGCGTTCGGTGGCGACCCGCTCCGTGAATCTGCGCCGGCTCGGTTGGCAGGCCTCGGTGGGCCTTCTTTTGGCTCTGGGAGAGCGGCTTTTGGCCAATGTTTTGTTAAGGGCGGAGCAGGGCGCGGAGGCCTTGCTGGCGCGTGGGGGCCGCTGGATTGCCCCGGCACAGCTCTTGCGATCGCGCCTTCGGGCCCCAGCCTTGCAATGGGCAGGGGGCGTTGGTCTATTGGCTGTGCTGGTTCTGCGTTGGCGATACGGTGCGCTTTGATGGATGGTTGGCTGTGATTGCCGCGTGAGCACTGAGCGTTATCTCAATCACCCCACCTTTGGTCTGCTGTATCGCGTCGCGATGGCCTCCGAGGGTCGCGAAGTCTTCGCCACGCTCTATGCCCAGCGCATGTTTTTTCTGGTGTCCGTCCAGGGGCGCAGTGTGGAATTTGAGGTGATTCCGCTCATGGATGCGCGCCATCTCGCCGAACAAAATCTGGCCCGAGCTCGCCGGGAGGGCCCGGAAGCCCACAGCACCTGGCGAGAATTGTTCGATAAGACCTTCATCTGAGCTTTGAGCACCTCTGCTGCGGCAGCGCGACTGGAGGCCCTGCAGGCTCAGTTACCTCAGCACACCCGTCTGTTGGCGGTGAGCAAGGGCCAGAGCGCCGGCAGCATGCGCGCTCTGGTGGAACTGGGAGTGCGCAGCTTTGGCGAGAGTCGGCTTCAGGAGGCCAGCGAGAAGCAGCAGGCGCTGGCAGATCTCGAACCGCTCGATTGGCATTTCATCGGACGCCTGCAGGCCAACAAGGTGCGGCCGGTGGTGAGGCACTTCAGCACGATTCACTCGGTGGATTCGCTTTCCCTGGCGGAGCGGGTCTCGCGCATCGCGGCAGAAGAAGGACGGGAGCCGGCGTTGTTTTTGCAGGTCAAATTGCGACCGGATCCGAGCAAAGGGGGCTTTGATCCGGCTGTGCTCAGGGCGTCGTGGCCCCAGCTGCAGCAACTGCCTTCCGTGCAGATCCAGGGCCTGATGACCATGGCGCCCCTGGGTCTAGATGCTGCGGAGCGTGCGGCCCTGTTTGCCGATTGCAAGGCTCTGGCCGGCGAGCTCGGGCTGCACGAATTGTCGATGGGAATGAGCGGTGATTGGCCCGAAGCGGCGCAGGCCGGCAGCACCTGGGTGCGGGTTGGAACCGCGCTGTTTGGCCCGAAGCCCTAGCGCTGCGACAACGCGGCGACATTGATTGCATCGAAGACTGCCAAGAGGTGCCGTAAACCCTTGTCAGCGCCCGCGTGGGACGCTATCTAGGTTCAGTGCCAAGACCGAGGTTCCACGGTGTCGTTGTTCTCCCGCCTGCGTGCAGTTGTTTCTGGAGACGATTACCTCGACGGTTATGACGACGAGGACCTGGATTACGACCAGGGCGAGATGCCTGAAACCACTGGATCCATCTCCTCGGGTGCGCTGGCTCTGACCAGCGATTTCGATTCCGTGGATCCCTTTGCCGGCAGCAATGTCATCGGCATGCCCGGCATTTCCTCCTCGGCCGCTGAGGTCACCTTGATGGAGCCCCGCAGCTTCGACGAGATGCCTCGTGCGATTCAGGCTCTGCGCGAGCGCAAGACCGTGATCCTCAACCTCACGATGATGGAGCCCGATCAGGCTCAGCGTGCGGTCGACTTCGTGGCCGGTGGCACCTTCGCGATCGACGGCCATCAAGAGCGCGTCGGCGAGAGCATCTTCCTGTTCGCTCCCAGCTGCGTCACCGTGACCAGCGCCAGCAGCGACGAGGCCGCTTCCCCCACCGTGGTGTCCCGCGAAACCCCCGAGACCCACCAGCAGGATGCCGCCCCCACGCCCGCCTGGGGCCGCGAAACCTACAGCGCTAGCGTCGGCTGAGCAGCATTTCTCGCTCTTGAGCAGCGTGTCCCCCACCACCTTCGGGGTGATTGGCCTGGGTCGTATGGCCCAGGCTTTGCTGTTTCCCTGGGTGGACGGCGGACTGCTCAACGCTTCTGCTGTTCGAGCGGCGGTGTCCAGTGAGGCGTCCGCGGCGCGGCTCCGCACGCTGCGCCCTGCGCTGCAGGTCGACACCCAGCCGGCGGCAGCCTGGGCCGCGCCGGTCGTGCTGCTTGCCGTCAAACCCCAGCAGCTCGAGCAGGTGGCAGCCTCGGCCCCGGCCCCCGGGCCTGGGGAGGCGCCGCTCTTGATCTCCGTCTTGGCCGGCGTGCGCCTGGAGCGGTTGCAGCGCTTGTTCCCCGGGTGGCGGGTGGTGCGGGCGGTGCCCAACACGCCCTGTCTGGTTCGCGCCGGTCTGACGGGGTTGGCCTGGGGGGCAGGGGTCACCAGCGAACAGCAAGCCTGGCTTCTGGAGCTCTTCTCCCAGGTGGGCGAGGTGCTCGAACTGCCTGAGGTTCAGCTGGATGCCTTCTTGGCCTTGACCTCCTCGGGTCCGGCCTTTGTGGCGTTGGTGGCGGATGCTCTCGCCGATGGAGCCGTGGCGGCGGGCTTGCCGAGGCAGGCCGCCCATCGCCTGGCCCATCGCACCCTGGCGGGGACGGCAGCGCTGCTGCAGGAGCAGGATCTTCATCCCGGCCAGCTGCGTGACATGGTCAGCAGCCCGGGCGGCACCACCATCGCCGGCATTCGCGTTCTCGAGCGCTCGGGCCTGCGTTCAGCTCTCCTGGAGGCGGTGGTGGCCGCAGCGGAGCGCAGCCGCGAGTTGGGCTGAAGCTCAGCCCTTGGCTTTGTTGTCCCCCAGGCGGGGTTCCTGTCCTGCGGCAAGGCGCTGCAGGTTGCTGCGGTGCCGCCAGAGCACCAGCACCATGGCCACCAAGGCCACGGTCAGGTAGGCCGTGCGACCCGGCATGGCGAGCTGCATCAAGACGGGCAAGCCGATGGCGGCCACCACGCTCGAGAGCGAGACGATGCGGCTGAGGCTGAGTACCGCCAGGAAGAGGCCAAAGCAGGCCAGGCCCACCGCGGGCACCAGGCCCAGCAGCATGCCCAGCCCCGTCGCCACGGCTTTGCCGCCTTTCCAGCCCAGCCACAGCGGCCAGATGTGGCCCGCCAGGGCGGCCAGACCAGCGGCGACCACCCACCAGTCGTTCAGCCCCAGCTCTTTGGCCAGCAGGACAGCGCATGTGCCCTTCAGTACATCCACCAGGAAGACCACCAGGGCAGGCCCTTTGCCGACGTGGCGCAGCACGTTGGTGGCGCCGGTGGAACCGGAGCCCAAGGTCCGAATGTCGACCCCCTTGAGCCAACGGGCGGCCAGATAACCACTGGGAAGGGAGCCCAGCAGATAGGCCACCGCCAGCGTCAGCAGGGGCGTGAGGATCAGATCGGTCACAGCAGGTCGTCCTCCAGGGCGAGTTCAGAGGGGCTGCCGGCAAAGGCCAGCCAGATGGGGAATTGCAGGATCGGGACCTCGACGGCAGCTTCGGCCGCATCCACCACGATGAAGGGCAGTTCGCCGCGCTCTTCCAGGCGATCGGCGCGTTCGATCAGGGCATCGGCCCGCTCAAACAGAACGATGCCGCTATTGGGGCCGAAGTCTTCGCGGTTGAGACCGAGGCAATCCTGCAGGCCGCGCCGCCACTCCCCAAGCCGCTCCGGCATGCCGGCCAACACCAGGGTCTGGAAGCGCTCTCCGTACAGCTCTCCGAGGATCGAGATGGCGGCGGCTGTGGTCAGGGCATTGCGGTTGCGGCTGCCGCTGCTGGGCTGAGCCCCGCGCCCGCCTTGATTGAGGAACCAATCCTCAAGAAGGGCGGCTCCATTGGCTTCCAGGCTGCGGCGCAGCTTCCAGGGGTCGGCGTAGAAGTCCGGTTGGCCTTGGAAGCTGGCCAGGCGCTCCCGGATCAGGTCTTCATCGTTGCTGAAGAGCCCTGTGGGTGCGACCGGCGCAGTGGGGATCGCGGCGGCGGCGGCAGCCTGCTCGGCGGCGACCTGATCCAACGGGGAGGGTTGCACCACCAGTGGTTGCACCACCAGATCCATCTGCTCGGCCGAGACGGCGAGTTCCTGCAGAGCTCCCACCAGGTAGTCCTGAAACCCCTTCACCCGCCGGGCGATGGAGTCGGATTGCCCGGCAAAGCTGCTGGCGATGTCCTGCTGGAGTTGGTCCCGGCGGTTGCTGAGCTCGGCGATCTCGCTCTGCAGGGCGTCCCGTTGCTGACGCAGTTCGCTGAGGGCCAGGTCCTGCCAGGTCTCTGGAGTGGGGGCTTCGTCGCTCATGGCTGGGCGCTGATGTGGCGGTTCAGCTGCTCGCGCAGGCTGGTGGCATCAAACAACACAGGCAGCAGGTGAATGCTCTGCTGTTCACGGAAATAGAACAGCACAGGGACGGGTCCCCAAAACAGCTTCCAGCCGAGCCAGGCGCTGTAGGGAAAGCTCCGCAGCACGCTCTCTCCGCGCCAGACCAGCAGAGCTTCTGCGCTGAACTGCAGCCTCAGGATCTGGCTTTGAACCAGCAAAAAGAGGCCAAACAGGCACACCCCCAAGGCCGCCCAGAGATTCAGCAGCAGACAGCCCAGGCCCAAGGCGATGACCCCCAGGGGCACCCAGGGCCGCGGCTCCAAGACGACTCCCTGCTCAAGGTTCGGTCCCTTTGCATCCGATGGGGTGGAGGTCATGCGCCAAATAGCAATTGGGTCAGCACCACATCCATCAGGGATACGGTGACCAGAATCATCACCACGGCACCGGTGGTGCTGGTGCCGACCTCTTTGGGGCCGCCGCGGGTTGTGAGGCCCCATCCGCAGGAGATCACGGCGATCTGCAGGCCAAAGACCACGGCCTTCAGCAGCATGGCCGGCAGGTCGGAGGGCTCCATCCAGCCCCGCACGGAGTTCCAGAAGACTTCAGGCGGAATGCTGTAGACGATGGTGCTGCTGAGTTGGCCAGACCAGACCGCAACGCCGAAAAACAGGAGACATTGCACCGGCGTCATGATCAGCATCGCCAGCAGCCGAGGCACGACGAGGTACTGCACGGGATCGGTGCGCAGCATCGTGATCGCGTCGATCTGCTCGGTGACCTTCATGGTGCCCAGCTGGGCGGCGTAGGCCGTCGCGACCTTTCCAGTGACGAGCGTGGCGGTCAGGATCGGGGCGATTTCCCGGGCCAGGCCCAGGGCCAAGATGCCCCCCACCGTGGCGCCGGCCCCTTGTTTGGTGAGCTCGGCCGCGACCTGGATGTTGAAGACCGTGCCCGCAGCCAGGCCGGTGATGATCACAATCAAAAAGCTCCCGGGCCCAGCCTCCATCAGCTCGGCGATCAGATCGGCGGTGTTGATCTGACCTTTCGCCAGGGCTGAGACGGCTTGCCCTCCGATCAGCAGGCTTTCACCCAGGCGGGTCAGCCAGCGCGGTCGAAGCCAGGAGGGGAGTGGGCGGGAGCGCATGAGGCGGCAGGCTCAGCTGGCGGAGGAGGCGGGCTGCAGATGCAGGCCTTTGTCGGGCCAGCGACGCATCACCACCAGTCCCAGGACCACCAGTACTGCGGGAATGATGCCCATGCAGAGGCGGATGGCCACCAGGGCGCTGTCCGGTTGGATCATGCCGCGGGAGGCCACATAGCCGCTGAGGCTCATCAGGTTCCCGAAGAAGAACAGCGCAAAGCTGATGCAGATCTTCTGGGTGAAGACCATCCAGGCGCTGTACTGGCCAGCGGGTTTCTCCGGATCAGCGTCGATGGCATCGGGCAGCAGAGCCCAGGGGATCAGGTAGG
>JBMSIW010000016.1:0-22513 GCA_049418265.1 Vulcanococcus sp. | reverse complement strand
GGCACGCTCTGCAGTTGGCTGGAGCGCCAGTTCGGCATGGTCTGCGCCCGCACGGTGCCGATTGGTATCGCGGCCACCGTGGCCTTCCTGCGGGAGCTCCACGGCCTGCTGGATCTGGAGTTGCCGGCGGAGCTGGAGCCGGAAGCCGATGGGGTCTGCGCGGCCGAGCGCCGCTCACGGCTGCCCTGGTACTCCCGTTCGGTGGATTCCACCTATCTCACCGGCAAGCGGGTGTTTGTCTTCGGTGACGGCTCCCATGCCATCGCGGCGGCTCGCATCGCCAGCCGTGAGCTTGGCTTTGAGGTGGTGGGCCTTGGCACCTACAGCCGGGAGATGGCCCGCGAGGTGCGCGCAGCCGCCCAGGAGCTGGGGCTCGAAGCTCTGATCAGCGACGACTACCTCGCGGTGGAGGCCGCGATCGCCGAGGCGGCACCGGAGTTGGTGCTGGGCACCCAGATGGAGCGCCACAGCGCCAAGCGCTTGGGCATTCCCTGCGCTGTGATCAGCACGCCGCTGCATGTGCAGGATGTGCCGGCCCGCTACGCCCCGCAGATGGGCTGGGAGGGGGCCAACGTGATCTTCGATTCCTGGGTGCACCCGCTGATGATGGGTCTGGAGGAACATTTGATCGGGATGTTCCGCCACGACTTCGAATTCGTGGACGGCCACCGCAGTCACCTGGGTGATGGCGCGCCGGCAACTCCCGCTACAGCGAATTCCGTGGAAGTCCCCGTGGCGGCCGGATTGAGCTGGAGCCCCGATGGTGAAGCTGAATTGGCCAAGATCCCGTTTTTCGTGCGAGGCAAGGTGCGTAAGAACACCGAGACCTATGCCCGAGAGCGGGGGCTGTCGGTGATTGACAGCGAAGCGTTGTATGAGGCCAAGGCTCATTTCAGTCACTAAGGATGGATCAAAAGCGCCTCAAACTGCCCCCGGCCTGAGTATTCCTACTTAGTCAATCTGTGTGTGTTCCCGCACAGGTTTGGACGCGATGTTTCGCTTTGCACGTCCTCCACTGCCAGGCGGGTTTTGCCCGCCTTGGATGGATGCAGGACTAGGTGCTTCATGACAACAACGCTCAAGCGGCCTGATGGCGAAGGCAGCGTTCAGGTGCACCAGGAGGCGGGCCTTCAGATCGAAGAGGGAGCCCTGGTGATCGCCGTGTATGGCAAGGGTGGTATCGGGAAGAGCACCACCAGCTCGAATCTCTCAGCGGCCTTCTCCAAGCTGGGTAAACGGGTCCTGCAGATCGGCTGCGATCCCAAGCACGACAGCACCTTCACGCTCACCAAGCAGATGGTGCCCACGGTGATCGACATCCTCGAAACCGTGGACTTCCACACCGAAGAGCTACGCCCGGAAGACTTCGTCTTTGAGGGGTTCAACGGTGTGCAGTGCGTGGAATCCGGCGGGCCTCCGGCAGGGACCGGCTGCGGCGGTTACGTGACCGGCCAGACCGTGAAGCTGCTGAAGGAACATCACCTGCTGGAAGACACCGATGTGGTGATCTTTGATGTGCTCGGTGATGTGGTCTGCGGCGGCTTTGCGGCGCCGCTGCAGCACGCCGACTACTGCCTGATCGTGACCGCCAACGATTTCGATTCGATCTTCGCGATGAATCGGATCATCGCCGCGATCCAGGCCAAGGCCAAGAACTACAAGGTGCGCCTCGGTGGTGTCGTGGCCAACCGCTCCAAGGACACCGATCAGATCGATCGCTTCAACGATCGCGTCGGCATGCGCACCATGGCCCACTTCCCGGATCTCGATGCGATCCGGCGCTCGCGCCTCAAAAAGTGCACGATCTTCGAGATGGAATCCACCCCCGAGGTGGAGGCCGTGCAGAACGAATACCTGCGCCTGGCCCAGTCGATGCTCGAGAGCGTGAAGCCCCTGGAAGCCGAGCCGCTCAAGGACCGGGAGATCTTCGACCTGCTCGGCTTCGACTGATCAGGCCAGGCCCACCAGCTTCATCGATTCCTCCCAGACCCCCTGGGCGGTTTCGGGGTTGCTGGCTTTGTCGGAGAGCTCCTGGCTGAACTGCTTGCCGCCTTGCTTCTGGCGGTTGCCCCAGCTCCAGTGCACCCCTGAGACCCCGAAGTCGGGATCGGCGACCACCTGGGCCACCCGCTCACCGGCCAGGGCCTGGCTGACGTAGCCACCGGTGATGTTCTTCTGGAACCAGGGGAAGATCTTCTGGAAGGCCCGAGGCGTGTTGCGGAACAGGGGGGTGTCGGCCACGCAACCGGGGTAGAGCGAGCTGAACACGATGCCGGTCTCGCCGTGCAGACGCCGATGCAGCTCCTGGGTCGTGATCATGTTGCAGAGCTTGCTGTCCTTGTAGGCCTTGCCGGGCTTGAAGGGCTTGCTGTTGGCCATGGCGATCGGGGCCTTGAAGCCGGCCTTGAAGCCGCTGAGGTCCCCCAGATCCGCAGGAGCGGGGATGGGGATCTTGCCGCCCAGTTCCTTGGAGTTCGCCGTCACGGTGCCCAGGATGACGACGCGGCGGGAGGCGTGGCTGGAGGCCCGCAGCTGGGGCATCAGCAGGTGGATCAGCAGGAAATGGCCCAGGTGATTGGTGGCCATCGAGATCTCGTAGCCCTGGGGTGAGCGCTCCGGCTCCTTCAGGCGAGGCTTGTAGACGGCCGCGTTGATCACCAGGGCATCGAGGCCGAAGCCCAGGGAGTCGACCAGGGTCTCAACGCCGACGCGCACGCTGTCGAGATCGCCGATGTCGATGCGCAGGTGGTGCAGCCGGTCACGCGGGATCGCGAGCGCATCCGCGGCGGCGGCGGCCCGCACCGGATCCCGGTTGGCGGTCACCACGGTCCAGCCGCGATCGGTCAGGGCCTTGACGGCATTGAGGCCCACCCCCGAGGTGGTGCCGGTGATCAAGACCGCGGGGCTGCTGCTGGGGGTGCTCACTCTGCTGCCGGCCGATGGCCCGAAATTGCCGGGCAACAACCTATGAGACCGGCCTAGGGGTTCACGGCTGGCTTGGTGGGCTGCTCAACAGTTGGAAACGCGTTGTCGGGCTGGGGCGTCAATTGCTTCCAGACCACCCGCAAACGGTTCGGGGCAATCCACTGATCCTGTTCCTGAATCAGCTTCTGCTCGCCACCGATGCGAAACAGGCTGTCGAAGCGATGCTGCGCTTTGAGGAGCTTGGCCTTTTGGATTTCCAGAACGGCGCTGATCTCTCCGTACCGATCAAGGCGCTCCTGATAGGCACCGGCCAGGCGTACCAGGCTGACGGCAGCCAGCAGCCCCAGGCCGATCTTCAGGGTCAGACCGATCCCGCCGTAGAGCAGCTCCTGGGTCGGGCTGGAGGCACGCAAACCAGGGGTGCCCTCCACCACGCTGAGCTCGGTCTTCGCCTCCGGCGGGAGGGTTTGCCGCTGGGAGCGTTCCGGTGGAGTGCTCATGTGCCTTGAGCTGGCTCGGTTTGCAGATCGCCGCTGCGACCGCTGAGCAGACCGAGAGGGACTCAAGGTTCGAAAAAAGCTTTGGGGTTACGCCTGCTTCTAGCAGGTCACAACCCCGGTGCCAAGAGGCTCAGGCGCGATACAGGCTGGCGGCCAGACGAACGGCAAGAACGCCGGCGTGGGCGGCCACCACCAGGGCGATCAGAATTTCAGACTGGGTCAGGGACATGACCGGAAGAGCCAAACTCCCGACCATTCTCACGGATCTGTGCTCAGCGGCCAGCCCTTGGTCCTTGGCCTGTCACAGCTCGACACCCCGAGGCCCGGCCCTCGCTACGGTCGCAGCTCTGTTGCACGCGGGCCTTGTCAGCTGTCGCCACGGTGGAGATCACGGCCCAACAGGTGCTGGAGCAGAGCCTGGATCCTTTGAAGCCCTGGTTCTCGCTGGATCCCCAGGAGCTCCTGCAGGCCAGTGGCAGCCTGGCGTTCAGCTTCGAGTGGCCGCGGGAAGCGGAGGATCCCCGCGAGCTCTCAGAGATTCCCGAGCTGCGCCTCTGGAGCCTGAAGGCTGATGCCCTCTGCCCTTGGTTGCCTCTGGTGCTGGAGCGCAGCAGCGGCCAGCTGGCTCGCCATGTGGCCATGCTGCTGCCCCACAGCTTCAGCCGCCATGAAGGGCTCCGCTTTGCCCCGGAAAGTCTGGAGCTCTGGATGACCCATCGCCTGTTTCTGCTCGATCACTGGTCCCGCGGCTACGGCCTCAACTGCCGCGGCAACCTCGAGCAGATGGCGGCTGTTCTGGGATTCGAGCTCGACAGCAGCTTCTGGCGCGGCGAGCCCTAGTCCCCCCGCTGCTCAAGCGCTCCCCCCAGCCAGCAGCAGCAGGGCGCGCCGGCCCACATCGATGGCCAAAAAGGCGCAGAGCAGGCGGATCATCCAGACCAGCTGCTGTTCACGAAAGCTCTGCAGCCGCTTGGCTGACCACTGGGCAGCCGCGGCGGCGCTGAGGCCCAGCACCAGAGCCATGCTGGTGTTGGCCCGTCCATCCGCCAGGAAGGTGATCGAGGCGACCGTGGCCGAGGCGCAGACCGCCATGGTGCTGAGGCGAATGGCCTGATAGACCCCGATGCGCAGGCCCCGCACCATGAGGGGCACCATCACCAGGCCGCCTCCCACCCCCAGCAGGCCACTGGACCAACCCGCCACCAGACCCACGCCCCCAAGACCCGCGAGGGGCAATGGTTGAGCCGGATCTTCCAGGCCCACCGCCTTGGGGCTGATCACGGCCGTGAGCAGGCCGTACATCAGCGATTGCAGCGCCAGCAGTTGCCAGCCCTCGAGCCAGCTGCCCGCCCGGCTGAAGAGGACCCCTCCGGCGCAGGCCCCAAGCACGATCGCCCCAATGGCGTCCATGGGCAGGCTGCGGCTGCGCAGATGGGTGAGGCTGCCTCCCATGGTGGTCGGCATGATCGCCAGGGTGCTGGTGGCCAAGGCCTGATGCGGCGGTAGACCCAGCCAGAGCAGAAGTGGGGAGAAAATCAAGCCACCGCCGATGCCGAGCAATCCCGACAGCAAGCCGGCCAAGATGCCGAGAGGCAACAGGGGAAGTAGATCCCAGGCCATGGCGTCCGTCGGGCTCAATAGACCCCAGCTTCTCGGATCGCCCGGGAGCCGCCCTGTGAGCTGGCGATGGATCCCGCCGCTGCTGGCCTCCGGTGCCACCCAGATGGCCATCGATCGCTGGATGCTGGCCCAGTTGGCATCAGCAGCGGATGGGGGCCTGCTGCGTCTCTACCGCTGGAGCCGTCCGACCCTCTCCCTGGGTCGCCACCAACGCCGCATCGAGCCGCACTGGTTGCAGTTGCACGCCTGCGGCGAGATCGATCTGGTCCGCCGCCCCAGTGGTGGTCGCGCTGTGTTGCATGCCGGCGAGATCACCTATGCCCTGGCCACGCGTCCCGCCTCCGCCCACCGTCTGAGCGCCTATGGGGAGGCCTGCCGCTGGCTGCAGGAGGCGTTTGCGGGCTGCGGGCAGCCCCTGGGCTTCGGTCAGCTCAAGGCCACCCAGGCGGCTCAGCGGGGCAATTGTTTTGCCAGCGGCACGGCGGCTGATCTGGTGCATGCCGATGGTCACAAGCGCATCGGCAGCGCCCAGCTCTGGCAGGGGCCCGCTCTGCTGCAGCACGGCAGCATCCTGCTGGCGCCGCCCGCTGCTCTCTGGCGGCGCGTCTTCGAGGAGGATCCGCCCGCCTTGGAACCCTTGCCTCTCAAGGGGGAGGCTCTCGAGGCGCAGTTGCGTGAGGCAGCCCGGGTTCACCTCTGCGGCGGAAGCTTGGATGAGCGCCCCCTCGCCGAGGAGGAGTGGAGCGCGATCGAGCGCTTCGAGCTGGATCAGGGTTCGGGGTTGGCCTGAATCGCTCGGGCCACCGGCGGCAGCATCATCCCGAGGGGATAGATCCCCTGGCGGCGGGCCGCATCGAGGATCGCGGCGGGCAGGCGAACCCCCAGTTGTTTCAGGACCCGCTCCGCCAACTCCGGGCGCTCAAGGGTGCCGCTGGGCAGCCCAGCGGGGGAGAGCACCAGCAGCCGATTCACCTCGGGCTGATCCAGCAAGAGGATCGCCTCCCAGAGGGGGGCTCCCTCGCGAATCGCTGGCAACTGCTCGAGGGGTTGGAGGTGATCCCCCACGCATTCGCTGTCCCAGCGCTGGACGGGCAGGGTTTGCAGGGGCGCATCGTCGATGAAGCCCTTCCAGCGGCCGCGGTCGCAGACCAGCAGCCAGTCGGGAAGTCCTTTGTTGTCGTCCACCCGAATGCGGCTCAGCTCCCGCAGGCTGCTGCTGGCCTCCAGAACCCGGAAGCGGCGCTGGGCGGCTTCCTTCACGGTGAGCTCCCGCAGCACGTTCTGCAGGGAGAGCAGCTGGCTCTGGTTGCGGGCGGCCCCGAGGCCAAACCAGCCCAGCAACATCAGCCAGACCCCCGGAACGCCAGCGCCGCGCAGCAGCAGCAGGACCCCCAGGCCGATGGCCATCAGGGAGAGGGCCCTGCCGCTGGCCAGGGCCACCTGAATGCCCTTGCGCTGGCTGCCGGTCCATTGCCAGACCAGGGATTTGAGAATCAGCCCGCCATCGAGGGGCAGCCCTGGCAGCAGGTTGAACAGGGCCAGGATCAGATTCAGGCCACCCAGTTCCGCCACCATCGCGCCGAGCAGTGGGGAGAGGTGGCTGGCGCTGTGGCTGCTGCCCATCAGCACGGCTGCCAGGGCGAGGCTGACCAGGGGGCCCGCCGCCGCGACCATCAGAGATCCCAAGGCGGTGGAGCACTCCCGCTCGACGCTCGCGACACCGCCCAACAGGAACAGGGTGATGCTGCGCACCTTCACCCCCTGCCGCAGGGCCACCAGGGAATGGCCCAGTTCATGGAGCAGGACCGAGACGAAGAGCAGCAGAGCCGTCGCCAGGCCCACGGCCCAGAGCAGCGGTTCAGCCGTGCCGCGGGCGAACTGCTGGCTGTACTGCTGCTGGAAGGCCACGGTGGCCAGAGCCAGGATCAGAAACCAGCTCGGGTGGATCCGTAAGGGGATGCCCTTGATGCGCAGCAACTGCCAGCCTTCCCCCACGCCCTCACCTCCGTTGACCTGATCCTAGAAAGGATGGCCTTCCTGGGGCCACGGCATGGCGGCGAGCGCTCTTCCAGCGGCAGAGAGGCGTCCCTGGCTCAAGGTCTGTGGTCTGCGCCAAGCGGAGCAGGCTTTTGCGGTTGCGGCCTTGGGCGCTGATGCCATCGGGGTCATTGCGGTGGCCAGCTCGCCCCGTTGGCTGGCCCCCAGCGAGCGTCCCGCCCTGTTTGCGGCCGTGGAGCGGGCATCTCCCTCCTGCCTGGGGGTGCTCGTGGTGGCTGATCCCGTGGATGGCGATCTGCCCCAGTTGGGCCGTCAGGGGGGCCATCGCGTGGTTCAGCTCCATGGCGGCGAGAGCCCCGAGCGATGCCAGGAGCTGCGGCGCGTCCTGGGCCCTGAGCTGGGGCTGTGGAAGGCCCTCAGGATTCGCTCCGCAGACGATCTGCAACAGGCCCAGCGCTATGTGGGTGTCGTGGATGCCCTGCTGTTGGATGCCTGGGTGCCCGATCAGCTCGGCGGCACCGGCCATCGCATTCCCGTGGAGTGGCTGCTGGACTTTCGCCCTGCCTTGCCCTGGTGGTTGGCCGGCGGTCTGAACCCAGAGCGGGTGGCCCCTGCCCTCGAGGCCCTGGGGGCGGCACCACCTGCGGGCCTGGACGTCTCCAGCGGTGTCGAGCGCTCCCCAGGTGTCAAAGACTTGCAGCGGGTTGAGCAGTTGCTGACCGCTGTGGCGCCGTTCCGCCAGGATCAAGGCAATTAACGAGTCGTGATGCCTCACCGCAATGCAGGCCGCCCGCTGGCCCCGCTCAGCCTGGTGTCTGCCCTAGCTGGTGCGCTGCTGTGGCATGGCCCCCTTCAGGCCCAGGACCTGGTGGGCTGCCGCTTGGTGGAAGCCACCCTTCAGTGCATTCCCGGGGTGGATGAAACGCCCCAGCAGCAGATCCAGCAGCTGCAGCAACAGATCTCGACCGACATCCAGCTGGAAGGCGCGGTCCAGCAGCGCATCGATGGCCTCAAGCAGTTGGTGCTGGCGGGCGATGCAGCCGTCGGTGCGGTTCTGACGGCAACGGCCGTCGCTGATGCCCAGGCGGCCCTGCCCTCAGCGAACTACCACTGGTATCGGATTCAACCCGGACAACGCAGCTGGGTCCTGATCGAAGGAGCCACGGGAACCACCTACGTGCCGGCCCCCGTGGATATCGGCCAGTCCGTCATGGTGGTCGCCGTGGTCAAGCAGAACGGCCAGGTCCAACGGGTCGCTTCCCAGCCGATCGGTCCGATTCAGCCCTGAGAGTTCCCCTGAGGTCAGTTCAGCAGCAGGGATTCCTGCTGCTTGACCAGTTCGAAGAACTCAGCCTTGAGGCTCGGGTCGTGGCGGAAGTCACCCCGAACCACTGAGTTGACCATGCTGGTCTGGGGCTCTTTCACGCCGCGCCACTTCATGCAGTAGTGCTGGGCCTTCACCAGGATCGCCAGACCCTGGGGTTGGCAGAGGCGTTCGATCTCGTCAGCCAGGATCATCACGGCTTCTTCCTGGATGTGGGGCCGTGAGAAGACCCAATCGGCCACGCGGGAGAACTTCGAAAGTCCAATCACCCGATCGCCCGGCTTGATGCCGATCCAGCAGTTACCCAGGATGGGCACCAGGTGATGGGAGCAGGCGGAGCGCACCGTGATGGGCCCAACGGTATAAATCTCGTCGAGCTTTTTGACGTTCGGGAAGCTGGCGATCTTGGGTTGTTCGTGATAACGACCTTTGAAAACCTCGTGCAGGTACATGCGCGCAACGCGCTCTGCGGTCTCTTCGGTGTTGTGGTCGTTATCGATGTCGATGACCAGGCTGCGCAGCAGGTCGCGCACCTTGCCGGCGACTTCGATTTCCAGTTGTTCGAGCTCACCCTCCTTCAGGTGCTCCGCGATGTTGTCGTTCGCCAGGAACGGCACACCAGCGTTCTCGAGACGCTCGCGGATGCGGCGGCTGACGGGGGCCAGTTGACCGGCGATGCTCGAGGGCAGTGTTGAAGTCATGAACAGATCCCTTGCAGGGTTCAAAGAACACCCGCAGCGGGCATAAGGGTGAGATCCTCCACAACCTGGGAGGAGGGTTGCTGAGCCAGAGACAACAAGGCCTCGGCCACACGCTCCGGAGTGAGCATGGCACGGCGCTCAAACGAACTGTGGACGGTTTCGGTGTCCCAAAGAGGCGTATTAACCGCACCCAGGGTGAGGGTTGAAACCCGAATCCCATGGGCTCGTTCCTCCTCCGCCAGGCAACGGCTCAAGCTGGCCAGGGCCGCCTTGCTGGTGCAGTAGGCCCCCCACTCCGGGAAGGCATTGCGGGCGGCATGGCTGCTGACGTTGATGATCTGGCCGCCCCCCTCTCGCAGGGCCGGAAGGGTGGCCTGACAGATCTGCAGCACGCTGGTGACATTGAGCTGCATCAGCCACTGCCAGCGCTCAACGCTCATCTCGGCGAGGGCACCGGTGTAGGCGGCGCCAGCGTTGTTGATGACCACCGTCGGCCGCAGACCGCGGCTGAGCAGCTCCGCAAGCTTGGGGGCAATGGTCTGGGCCTCACAGAGGTCCACGCAACTGGTCTCCACCCGGCAGCTCTCGCTGCGGAGTTCTGTGGCCAAAGACTCCAGCTCACTGCTGGAGCGCGCCAGCAGAAGCAGCTGGAAGCCGTGATGGGCAAACAGGCGGGCTGTCGCCGCACCGATGCCCCTTGACGCACCGGTAATCAGGGCAACGGGAGGGCCTGCTGGATCGGCACTGGAGAGGGGAGGGCTCAAACGCTCGGGGGACCCTGGAGAGCCCTTTAAGTCTGAAGAGAACCTTAAGAGCTCAGGCTGGCGTCCTGGGCGCCGGACTCCAGGAATCGCCCCATGCGGCGGAATTTGGCGTAGCGCTGCTCCACCAGGCTCTCTTCGCTCAGGGCCTTCAGGATCGCCAGTTGTTGGAGCAGGGCGGCTTTGAGATGTTCGGCGGCCTGGCGGGGAGCCCAGTGATTCCCGCCCGAGGGCTCCGGAATGATCTCGTCGATGATCCCCAGCTTCAGCAGGTCCGGAGCGGTGATCTTCAGGGCTTCGGCGGCCACGGGGGCTTTACCGGCGTCGCGCCAGAGGATGGAGGCGCAGGCCTCGGGGCTCGCCACCGTGTAGACGCTGTGCTGGAACATCAGCAGCCGATCGGCCACGCCGATGCCCAGTGCTCCGCCGGATCCACCTTCGCCGATCACGGTGGCCAGGATGGGCACCCGCAGGCGGAACATCTCGCGCAGGTTGACCGCGATCGCTTCGCCTTGGCCCTGTTCTTCAGCCAGGAGGCCCGCGTAGGCGCCGGGGGTATCGATGAAGCTCAGGATCGGCAGGCGGAAGCGATCGGCGTGCTCCATCAGCCGCATCGCCTTGCGGTAGCCGCCTGGCGAGGCCATGCCGAAATTGCGAGCCACGTTTTCCTTGGTGTCGCGCCCCTTCTGGTGGCCCAGCAGGACAACGCCTTGATCGCCAATCCGGCCAACGCCACCCACCAGGGCCTGGTCATCGCTGCCGCGACGGTCCCCATGGAGCTCGATGAACTCGTCAGTGAGCACCTGGATGTAGTCCAGGGTGCTGGGCCGCTGGGGATGGCGGGCCACCTGGATCTTCTGGGCCGGAGTCAGGTTGCTGAAGATCTCCTCGCGGCGTCGGGCAGCCAGGGTCTCCAGCTGCAGCAACTGCTGGCTGACATCGACTTCGGAGTCCTTCGCCAGCTGGCGGATCTGGTCGATCTGCTCTTCAAGCTCCACCAGGGGCTTCTCGAAGTCGAGCAGGGGACGACGGGCCATGGGAGCGAGGAAGAGGGGCGGGAGCGAGGGGCGACGCTGAGGTGCTGGGGCCGAATGCTTTAGGCGGCAGCCAACTCCAGGTCTGAGTTGTCGGTGCTGCTGCGGGCTCGCTCGAGGCCGATCGCGCGGAAGCCGTGGCGGAGGGAGGCCTCGCCGATGAGCTCCATGTTGGCCAGCGAGATGTTGTTGCGCCCCCAGCTGAAGTTTGTGTGGATTCCCTCAAATTCCAGCAGCATTGCCTCGGCAAAGCAAGCGAAGAGCTGGCGCTTCGGGTTCTCCATCTCGGCCACTTCCATCATTTGCCAGCCGATGTCCTGCCAGAACTCGACGATGCCGCCTTTGAGGACATGCACCCCATCGCCGGCCACCTTGGCGTCGAGGTTTTTGGGGTAGCCGCCGTCGATCATCAGGCAGGGCTTGCGCAGACTGCCCTGGTCAATCGTCAGGGTCTGGGGGAGGCTGGCGACCCAGACCACCACATCGGCTTCGGGTAGAGCCTCTTCGAGGCTGAGGATGCGGCCGCCACCGAGGGAGCTCTGCAGATCCAGCAGCCGCTGTTGCTGGCGGGCCACAAGCAGCAGTTCACCCACCTGGGTCTTCTGGGAGAGCCAGCGGCAAACGGCGCTGCCGATGTCCCCGGTGGCGCCCACCACAGCCACCTTGGCCTGGCTGAGATCGATGCCCAGAGACGGAGCGTTGGTTTCAACCTGCTGGCAGATCACCCAGGCGGTGTGGGTGTTGCCCGTCGTGAAGCGCTCCCACTCCAGGGTGGTGTTGCGGATCTGCTGGAACTTCGAGAGGTCGTAGTTCTCAAAAATGATCGAGGTGAATCCGCCAAGAGCGGTCACGTTGATCCCGTTCTTCTGGGCCAGCTCCATGGCGTTCTGGACCTTGCGCGTGGCCGTCTTGAAACGGCTCAGCATCTCCGGCACGAAGCAGGAATCGATGTAGGTGCCCTGGATGGTCTTACCCGTCTTGCTGGTCACCTCAAAGGTTTCCAGCAGCTGCGGTGGGGCCGAGCACCAGGAGAGCAGATCAGCGCCGGCCATCTCCTCGAGCCCCAGATCGCGGGCCTTCTCCTGGGCCTGCGCAAAGCTGCTGGAGTGACCGATCAGACCGAACATGCTTGGGGGCTCTCCTGGTTACGCACCGGCCGAGAAGACACCTGATTAAAGGGCAACGCCGGGACCATCAAGCAGGGGAGCTCAGCCCACGAGGGCAGCAGCAGCCATGCGGGCGATTTCGCGAGTGCTGAAGCCGATTTCGGTGAGGGCTTCCTGGTAGGCGATCAGGAAGTCCTCGATCAGGTCTTCCTTGTCCATGTGAAGCACGGCCGCATCATTGGCGACCTGATCGAGCATGCGGCGGATCAGGGGCAGGTTGTCGCGGTTGGCCTGCTCCAGCTCTTCGCGGCAGCTCTCGAGATTGGCCTTCAGCCACTCTTGGCCGTAGTTGAGGTGGGTGTACTCGTCCTTCACCACGCCCTCGGTGATCTTGCGGGCGAAGGGGTCGGCGACAGGGATATAGATGTGATACGCCGAGATGGCGAAGGCCTCGATCAGGAGGGCCTGAATCAGCAGGCAGGTGGGCACCTTGCCGGCGGCCAGGGCCGTCTTGAAGTTGTTGTGCAGCGGTGCGAAGAACTCCTTGGCAAAGGCCATGTCGGCCTCGACGCCCAGGTTGTTGGCACAAGCCGTGAAGCCCTTCATGTGCTTCAGCTCCATGCGAGCGAGCTTGGTGAGCTCCTCGGCCTGATCGGGCAGCAGGGTGCCGATCGACATGTAGTTGTCGTGGGCTTCCTGTTCGCCCTCGATCACGATGGCGTTGATACGGCTGTAAGCGTCCTTGTAGACGGCGCTGGTGAAGTCGGGAAGCTCGGCGGAGCTGCTGACAGAAGGCAGATCGGTGGCTTCAAGAGTCGCCATAGCTACCGAGATCACGTCGCAATGAAGTTGACTGTAACCATCTCAACCCGCTTGAGATGGGCTTTGGCAGCTTTTGCCCATCGATTGAGCGGGAGGTTCCGGGTTGATCAGGCTTCTGGTCGGAGGCCAGTCGCTTTGCAGCAGACCATCAAAGAGGCCGACCCAGCCCGCCTCAAGCCTGTGCTGCAGGGCTTCTCCCAGCTCGGCGCTGGCCCCGCCGGGATCGCCGATGACCCCAGAGCGGCTGAGGTCGCGGGTTAGCCAGGCGGTGGGTGCGGCCCCTTCCAGGCTCCAACCCTCAGGGGGCAGCGGCAGCTCCTGGGCGCCCTGGGGGCGTTCGGCCCCGACCTGATCGGGGGCGAGATGCAGCATCAGGCTGGTCTCAGCCAGCCCGGCATGCAGCCCGTTCTGTCGCTCGGGCTCGGGGATCAGCTCTGCCAATCCCTGGGGGCCACTCCAGAGGAAACAGGGCAGGACGGCCATGGCCGGACGAGCGGCCCTCAGTTGACGGGCTGCCACCTGCAGCAGGGCGATTTGCCCGCCATGGCCGTTGAACAGGACCAGCCGCTGAAAACCGGCGTCGGCCAACTGCTCGCCGACGGTCTGCACCATCTGCAGCAGGACTTCAGCCCTCAGGGAGAGGGTTCCCTTGAAATCCCCATGCTCCGGAGAGAAGCCGATCGGCTGGAGCGGAAGCCTCCAGATCGGTCGTTCAGGCGCGAGCTTGGCGAGCACCCCATCCAGGAGCTGATCAGCGAAGAGGGCATCGGTGCCTAGGGGCAGGTGGGGACCGTGTTGCTCAAACGCGCCGAAGGGCCAGACCACCGTGCTGCCGCTCTGGGCGGCCGCTGCTTCAAAGCGTGGCCAGGGCAGGCGCTCCAGACGCCGTTCCGGAAGGGGCTGAGGGGATCGGTCTTCCTCACGCATGGCGACTGCCTGCTGCTTCTGGGGCCTCTCTACAGTGTGTCGCTGTCCTTCTTTGCTTGGTCATGGCCGGTTCCGGCACTCCCCAGCCCCCCCAGCCCCCTGCCAAGCAGCAACCCACCTCGGCCCGCCCCGTGCCGCCGGCGCCGCAGCGCCCGTCGATCTCCTCTCCGCCGGTGCGCAAGCCCCCTCAGGTGCTGCAGATCAATAAGAAGGAAGAGCAACTGCGCCTGGAGCGTGAGGCCGCAGAAGCCCGCGCTGCAGCTGAGGCCGCTGCCCAGCGCGCCACCGAGCTGGAGAACGCGGCTCGCCAGGCCCGCGGCGAAGAACCACTGGCGCCCCAGCGTCCCTCCGCAGCCCCCCGCCCCACGGCGGCGGCTGATGACGAGCTGTTCGACATGAGCGGCTTTGAAGGTCTGACCATGGCGGATCTGTTGGGTCCGGATGACCGCAACAAGGCGCGCCGCGGTGGCGGCTCCCGCATGGCAGCCCCCCAGGTACAGCCGGCCGCGTCCGTGCCGGCGCGCTCGGTGGATGACTTTGATTTCGATGAGGAGGCCTTCCTGGCGGCCCTCGATGAGCAGCAGTTCGTGGGCACCACCGGTGAGGTGGTGACCGGGACCGTGGTGGGTCTTGAAAGCGACGGTGTCTACGTCGATATCGGCGGCAAGGCCCCTGGCTTCATGCCCAAAAAAGAGGCTGCCCTCGGGGTGATCACGAACCTCAAGGAGCGCTTCCCCAAGGGTTTGACCGTTGAAGTGCTCGTGACCCGCGAGCAGAACGCCGACGGCATGGTGACCGTCAGCGCCCGCGCCCTGGCCCTGCGCCAAAGCTGGGAGAAGGTTCGCGCTCTGGAGAAAGAGGGCAAGGTCCTGCAGGTCAAGGTCAACGGCTTCAACCGCGGTGGCATCACCTGCGATGTGGAAGGTCTGCGCGGTTTCGTGCCCCGCTCCCAACTTCAGGAGGGCGAGAACCACGAGGCGCTGGTGGGCAAGACCCTGGGTGTCGCTTTCCTCGAGGTCAATCCCGAGACCCGCAAGCTGGTTCTGTCTGAGAAGAAGGCCGCCACGGCGGCCCTGTTCCAGAACCTGGAGGTCGGTCAGCTCGTGGAAGGTCAGGTGGTGGCCGTGAAGCCCTATGGCCTGTTCGTGGATCTCGGTGGCGTGAGCGGTCTGCTGCACCAATCCGTGATCACCGGGGGGCAGATGCGTGATCTGCGGGAGGTGTTCGATCACGGAGATCGGGTGAAGGCCCTGATCACCGAGCTCGATCCCGGCCGTGGTCGCATCGCCCTGAACACCGCCCTGCTGGAGGGACAGCCCGGCGAACTCTTGATTGAGCGCGACAAGGTGATGGCCGAAGCCGCCGATCGTGCCAACAGAGCTCGTAACGTGCTGCGTCAGCAGGAACAGAGCGCCGGATGATCCAGGCCACCGAGAAGGCGCCAGCGGCACTCATCCAGGCGGATTGGGAACTCGACTACTACTCCAGGCCCATCCTTGAAGCGGACGGGAAAAAGCGTTGGGAGCTGTTGATCTGCAGCTCCCAGCAGGACACCACCGCTGGACGGTCTTTTCGTTGGTTTCTGAATTGCCCCGCCTCGAGCGTCAATTCTCAGTGGCTCAAAGCAGCTCTTGAGCAGGCCTTGGCGGATGCGGCTGAGCAGGGTTTTGCGCCTCCCCGCAAACTGCGCTGCTGGCGCGGCTCCATGCGCACCATGGTCCAGCGGGCCTCTGAACAACTGGGCTTTGATCTGGTCCCCAGCCGCCGCTGCTACGCCCTGGTCGAGTGGCTTCAGGAGCGGCAGGCCAGCGTCTATCCCCAGGAGGAGGGCTACATGGCCGGTCCCCTGGCCCCCCCGCCTCAACCGATTCAACCGGTGGCGGTTCCCCTTCCCGAGGCGGCCCGCGGTGATCAGTGGTCCTGGGCTTCTCTGCCGCTGGGGGCTCTGCGTGAGGCTTCCGATTGGGAGACCAGCTTTGCGGGCTTGGCCCCCCTCGCCGCCGATCTCTCCGATGAGCTGATGGTGAGTGGCCTACGCCTCTTCAGTGCGAGCCGTTCCCTGGCGATCGCGGGTTGGTTGGCGGGCCTTGAGCCCGTGCGCCTGGAGGTTTCTGGTCAGCAGCTGATTCTTGAGGCTGGTCTGGAGGATCGCTGGCTGCTGGGTCAGCTGGATCCCGAGGAAGCCGACGCGGCAGCAGCGGCCTTCCAGGCGTCCCGCGTTCAGAGCGGTGGCGTTCAATTTCTGGCGGTGCAATCCAGCCCTGATCAGCCGGGATTCGACGGGTTCTGGATCCTGCGGGATCTGCCTGACGCCTGATCCGCCATGGCTGAGGCGGTATCAGCACCCTTTGATCGGCCCGATGCGGGGTTCAATCAACTGGAGGGTTGGACCTGGATTGGCTGTTATGGGGGCTATTACCTCCAGGCCGATCTGCTCCAGGAGTTTGAGCACGGCTTCTTCACCCGTCAGTGGGAGGACCGCGGCCCGGAGGTGCTGGCGGGCTATGTCAGTGCCGGCGTCAGTGTGCATCGCCCCAAACAGGTGCACAGCGCCCTGGTGTTGCCGGCCAGTGAGGCGCGCTGTGAACCCTGGCCGGAGGCAGATGGGCTCTACAGCGATGTGGGTGGCCAGAGTCTCTGGGTCTGCGGCGCCGACTGCACCCCCGTGCTGATCGCCGATCCCGTCAGTGGTCGGGTGGCCGCCTGCCACGCCGGTTGGCGCGGCCTGGCTGGAGGCATCCTGCTCAATGCCCTGGAGCTGCTCGAGCAGCAGGGCTGTTCGCGCTCGGCCTTGCTGGTCGCCCTTGGCCCCGCGGTCAGCGGGCCTCAGTACCAGGTGGAGCTCGAGGTGGTGAAGGAGGTGGCGCGGGTGCTGCAGCGCGCTCAGCCAACCCTCAGTGACGACGAGGCCCTGGAGGTGCTGGAGCGTTGTGGTGCGGTGCAGCCGGATCCCGATCCCACCCGCCGGCGTTTGGATCTACGCCTCGCCACCCAGCAGCTCTTGCAGTTGGCCGGTCTGCCCGCCAGTCAGATCAGCAGTTGCCCCCTCTGCACAGTCTCTGAACCACTGCTGTTTCGCTCCTGGCGCCGCGATCAGATCAAGGCCGTGCAATGGAGCGGCATCGTCTCTCAGCAGGAGAGCTGATCTACTCGAGTTGCAGGCTCAGTTGGCCGGGCGAGCTCTTTCCCTGACGGTTTCGGGGGCTCTTCTGCCTTGCGGGCTTGGGGTCTGAATCGCCGGTCTCGCTGGATCTGGCGCTGGATCCGTCATCGCTGCGGCGCATGCTGAACCAGCTGATCAGATCGCTCCAGCCCTCTGCGTCGAGCTGGCTGAGATCCACGGCCTCGGGGTAGAGGTCTTGGTTGCTCTGCTGGGACCAGCCCAGTGCGGCATCGGGAAAGAGATGGCTCGCAAAGGGCGTGAACTGCTCCGGTAGCTGCGCCATGGCGGCTCGAACGTCTCCCATCGCGAGCCGTTGTTGCGTCAACGCCTCGAGCCGATGCTTTCTGGCGCTGCCGTAGTCCAGGACGGGGCCGGGGTAGTCACGCAGGGGTGGTGGTGCCCCCAATTGGTCGTTGGTCAGCCTGGAGAGTTCGGGAAGCCAGCGGCGAATGAACAAGCCATGGGGGTCGCAGCGGTTCACGGCCACCTGGCCAGGGTGATAGATCCGTGTCCAGGCCTTGGCGGCGCGGTACGTCGTGCCGGCTTGCATGGCCCATTGGTAGTGATCGATCGGACAGTCGCCGTCGATCAGGTGGCGCATGAAGTGCAAGGCGCCGTAGCGCCAGTCGATGCCGCAGAGATTGCTCAGAAAACTGGCGTAGATCGCCCGACTGCGAAAGTTCAGCTCCAGCCAACCGCCTTCGGCCTGCAGGCAGCGGGCTGCGGCATCCACGATCGGGAAGCCCGTCCGCCCCTCCTGCCAGGCCTGATAGAGCGACTGCTGCTCAGGTGTTAAGTCCTGGGACTCTGGGTCGTGGTCGCTCCAGAGAGAACGGAGCTCCAGCTGGGGCAGGTAGCGGAAGCGTTGGTGGATTGAGCAGCCCCAGCGCAGGCGACTGGCGAGTTGCTGCATGCTGCGGCGCCGCTGGGGATCGGATGCACTGGCGGCGATGCGCTGCAGGCACTGACGCGGTGTGATCACCCCAAACTTCAGATAGGGGCTCAGGCCTGTGGTGACCTTGGCGGATGGATAGCTGAGTTCCCAGTGGTAGGTCCTGGAGTCCGCTCCGGTGCAGAACTGCTCCAGTCGCTCCAGGGCGGCCTCGCTGCCGCCTGGGGGCATGGGTTTGCCGTCGCTGATGAGCCCTAGGTCGCTGAGGCCTGGGATGGGTTGATCAGCGAGGAGACCCACGGCTTCCGGAACGCGCACAACCTTGGGCTCGGCCGTGATGGGCGCCGCCATGGCTTGATGCCAGAGCCGGCTCCAGGCTCCATAGGGCATCAGTGCGGCGGTCGCCCCGGCCGGCTCGATCCAGCGCAGTGCGATGCCCCGAGCACCCAGCTGCTTCTGAACCGCCGCATCGCGAACCCGGCCCACCAGGCGTTCACTGTCGGTATGGGCCAGCACCTGCCTGGCTCCGCAGGCTTGAGCGATCTCACTCAAGACGACGGCGGGCTGGCCGCGGCGCACCAGAAGCCTTCCGCCCAGTTGCCGCAGCCGTTGGTCGAGGCTGCGCAGGTTAATTAAAAGAAATTCGACCCGAGCTACAGCGGTTTCCGGGTGAAACAGCAGATCGTTGTCCAACACAAAAATCGGGATCACCGGCCCTTGCGCACAAGCGAGTGCCAAGGCCTCGTGATCCCTACTTCGCAGATCTCGGCGGAACCAAACCAGGCTGGGGGGCGACATGAAGGCTGGATCGCTTAGCGAAACCTTTTGGGGTCGAAAGGAGAGCTTGCTGAAATCTCCCCGGGATGTGATGATGCAGTTGCTGCATAAATCTCAAACATGCTCACCGGAGCAGATCTCCTTACCAAAGTCAAAGAGCTTGGTGACGTGAGCAAATCCGACATCGTGCGGGCTTGCGGCTACGTCTCGAACAAGAAAGATGGCAGTGAGCGCCTGAACTTCACTGCCTTCTACGAAGCCCTCCTCAATGCGAAAGGCGTTGAGTTTGGCGGATCCACCGCCAAGGTGGGCAAAGGCGGCCGCAAGCTGAGCTTCACCACCAAGGTGCAGTTCAACGGCAACCTGATGGTGGGCAAGGCCTACACGGCGCTGCTGGACCTCAAGCCCGGCGATGAGTTTGAGATCAAGCTGGGCCGCAAGCAGATTCGCCTGGTGCCCCTGGGCGCTCCTGACGAAGAAGAGTGAGTCCAACGGCTTCCGCGACGCGGATGCCATCAATCGCAGCGGAGAGGATGCCGCCGGCGTAGCCGGCCCCCTCTCCTGCTGGATACAAGCCAGGGGTGTTCGTGCTCTCGAGCTGCTCATTGCGAGGCATGCGAATGGGCGACGAGGTGCGCGTTTCAACTCCGGTCAATACAGCGTCGTCCATGGCGTAACCGGGGATTTGCCGGTTGAACTGCGGCAGGGCCTCCCGCAGCGCCTCAATCACGTACGCCGGCAGTGCGGAGCTGAGATCGGTGTAGGTCACGCCCGGGTTGTAGGAGGGCTGAAGACTGCCCGAAGCCTCCGTTGCTTTGCCCGCCAGAAAGTCACCCAGGCGCTGACCCGGAGCCGAGTAATTCGATCCGCCCAGCTCGAAGGCCTTGCTTTCCCAATGGCGCTGCAAGGCGATGCCGGCCAGCGGATCGCCGGGGTAGGCGCCATAGGGCTCCATGTCGTCGACGTCGATGTTGACGACGATCCCGCTGTTGGCGTTGCGCTCGTTGCGGGAGTGCTGGCTCATGCCATTGGTGACCACCCGTCCCAGCTCTGAGGTGGCGCCGACGACCAGGCCTCCCGGGCACATGCAGAAGCTGTAGACGCAGCGGCCATTGCTGACGTGCTGCACCAATTTGTATTCGGCGGCCCCCAGCTTTGGATGGCCGGCGCTGTTGCCCCAGCGGGCCGTGTCGATCAACGGTTGGGGATGTTCGATCCGAAATCCCACCGAGAACGGTTTGCGCTCGATCGCGACCCCTTGCTGCTGCAGGACTTCAAAGCTGTCCCTGGCGCTGTGACCCACGGCAAGCACCAGTTGCTGGGCCTCGATGAACTCTCCGTCCGCCAGCCAGAGGCCCCGGAGCCGGCGTGACTCCCCTTCGCCGCTGAGCTCCAGGCGGCTCATCCGCGCCTCAAAACGAATCGTGCCTCCGAGGGACTCGATCTTGCGCCGCAAGCCGCGCACCACGGTCGCCAATTTGAAGGTGCCGATGTGCGGCCGCTGCTGCACCAGGATTTCCGGGTTCGCGCCAGCGGCCACCAGCTCTTCGAGCACCTTGCGGCCCAGGTGTCTGGGGTCTCGGACCTGGCTGTAGAGCTTGCCGTCGGAAAAGGTGCCCGCGCCCCCTTCCCCGAATTGGGCATTGGATTCGGGATTGAAGGGACGTTCGCGCCGCCAGAAGCCAAAGGTGTCGGCTGTTCTTTCCTTCACGGGCTTACCGCGCTCCAGCAGCAGGGGCTTGAGGCCCATCTCGGCCAGCAGGAGGGCGCAGAAGTATCCACAGGGCCCAGCTCCCACCACCACGGGCCTTGGCAGGTTGTGCTCGGCTGGCGCCTGGGTCACGGGCCGGTAGACCGTGTCTGGGGTGATCTGCAGGTGCGGATCGCGGGAAAAGCGCCGCAGCACTTTGGTCTCCAGATCTGGAGCCAGGTCGAGATCCACGCTGTAGGCCAGCTGGATGGCCTCTTTGCGCCGGGCATCGACGCTCTGCTTGACGATCCGGAATGCCTGGAGGGCCTCAGGATCAAGCTTGAGGCGTTTGCAGATCGCTGGAGCCAGCGCATCGGCGCTGTGGTCGAGAGGCAGTTTCAACTCGCTCAGCCGCAGCACTGCTCTGCCCCTGCCATCCCTCACTGCATTCCAGCACTGGGCCTGCTGCCGCTGCCTAGGGTCGTGCTCCCTGGATGCCACTCCCCATGCATGCCACCTATTACGGGGCCAACGGCTGGTTGTTGGAGTGGGGTTCGCTGCGGGTCCTGGTGGATCCCTGGTTGCGCGGCCCGCTGGTCTTCCCGCCTGGACCCTGGTTCTTTCAAGGCCAGATCGCGCACAACTTTCCAGTGCCCGAGCAGCTCGATCTGCTGCTGTTGACCCAGGGCCTCGATGATCACGCCCATCCCGAGACCTTGGCGCTGTTGCCCCAGTCCTTGCCGGTCGTGGGTTCTGCTTCGGCAGCGGCCAAGGTGACGCAACTCGGATTCACCCAGGTCACGGCCCTCAAACCCGGCTCTTCCTTCCACGTGGGTGAGCTGTCCATCACGGCCACGGCGGGAGCCCCGGTGCCACAGGTGGAAAACGGCTACCTGCTCAGGCATCCCGAAGGATCGCTGTATCTCGAGCCCCATGGCTATCTGCCGGCCGATCTGGCTGCCGAACCCCTCGATGCGGTGATTACCCCGGTGGTGGACCTGGGCCTGCCGCTGGCGGGGGCCTTTGTGCGCGGCAGCCATGTGCTGCCGCAGCTGCTTGAGCGTTTTTCTCCTCAGACCGTCCTGGCCAGTACCGCCGGTGGGGACGTGCAGTTCAGCGGGCTGCTCACCCGTTGGCTCTGGCAGCGGGGCAGTGTGGAGGAGTCCGGCCGGCAGCTGGCTGGTTCCTCCCGGCTGATCGACCCCATCCCCGGTGAGCGCTATGCCTTGGCCCGGAGTGGTCATGGCTAGCACCGTCCTGCTGGGCTGGAGTGCGGTGGCTTCCCTCCCTAGGGTTGGCCGGTTGACCTTTGCTTGGTTGCCCGCATGTCGCCTCGCTCCTGCGCCTGGCTGAAGCCCCTGGGCCGTCAAGCTGCCGGTCTGCTTGCCAGTGCGGGCCTCGCCTTCACCCTTGCGGCCCCAGCTCTGGCGATCCCCGAGGCTGACGCGATCAAGAAGCTCGCGGTGGTCCCGGTCTTTGTGATCACCGACGCCAACGGTGTTCCCCTGCCGATACCCCGGGAGAAGAATCTGGTTCTCCCCCTGTACCTGGAGGGTGATCGCGCCTCCCGCGAGCTGGCGGCCCTGCTGAAGAGCAACCCTGAGCTCAAGGCCAACGTTGTGCCGGTGCCGCTCAACGTCATGAACGAGAAGGTCGTTGAGCTCAACAAGCAGCTCAAGGACAAGAGCAAGCCACTGGTGGCACCGGTGGTGCTCAATGACGCCGATCTGAAGCAGGCCATTGCCATCCTCAAGACCGAGGGGCTGACCGACAAGCAGATCCAGGACGGTCTGAGTGTGCCTCTCTTCTTCACGAATCCGTTCCTGACCATGAACACCCCTGAGGGTCCGCGCGGGGTCTTCTTCCTCAGCTACGAGGAGCTCCAGAAGGCCCTCTCGGGTCTGCCGCCCGCCGAGCGCAGCAAGCTGACCCCCAAGGTGGCTGACATCTCCGCTGTGCTTCAGCAGATCACCAAAACCCAGGAGGACAGCTTTGTGATCTTCCCCACCCGGGAGTATTTCCGGTTGGTGGAGCAGGCCAAGGCCCAAGCCGGTGCCGCGGCTCCCGCCCCAGCGGCGAAGCCGGCCAAGTAAGCCCTAGGGCTTCTCCTGGTCTGCTTCGGGGGTTGGTTCCGGCATCAGCTGCGCCAGCAGTCCCGCACCGATCAGCAGGCCACCGATGGCTAAGGCCAGGTTGCGGTTTGATCCGGCCGCTTCGGGCCCCCAGGCGGCCGCTGCCAGGAAGGCACCTCCCAGCAGCAGGCTCGGCACGAG
>JBMSIW010000015.1:0-22558 GCA_049418265.1 Vulcanococcus sp. | reverse complement strand
CCTGATCCGCGGCGAACGCAGCGAACTGGCGGAGCTGGCGGCGAACCTGCTTTAGAAGAGCGATCCGGCCTTCGTGGATCCGACGAAGTAGTCCTCGGAGACCGTGACCTGGATGTTGTCACCGCCTTCGATGCCGATCCCGAAATAGAGGGCGTCACTGAGACCCTCGATCAGGATGTTGTCGAAGCTGCCGCTAATGGAGTTGGCCTTGAGGATTGAATAGGATCCAGCGGTTGTACTGCTTGCTCCATCAAAGTGGAGGAGCAGGTCTCCGTTGAGGGTGAGGTCTCTGCCCCCTTCTGTGATGACGTCGTAATCGCTGCTGCTGGTGATGCTGCTGATCAGCAGACTGCTCTCGCTGAAGGGTGTATTGCTGCTGAGACTATCGGTGCCATGGAAGACGGTTTCGTAGCGGGAATCGATCAGTAAGCCGGTCAGGCTGTCGACAACCAGCGTGGGTTTGGTGACTGCGCTGCCCGATTCACCGCCGGCTGCCGTCGCGAGAAAGCTTTGCCAAGTGTTGTTTTGATCAAAGCGGCCATTGCCATTGCTATCGAGAAAGACCTGGATACCCTCGAGACCAAGTTCTCCGTCATTCTGCTGGCCATCAGCATTGCTGTCTTCGTAGACCGTTCCTGAAATGCTGAACTGGGCAATGTGATCTAAGGCGGCCATGGCATTGATCAAGCCGTATCCGCTGGCGTTGTTAAAGCCTTCCGTTGTTACAGACTCAGTTGCAGTCACAGGGGTTACGGTTGCCTTCAGTGCATCAAAAATCTGAGTGGGCGTGAGATTTGGATTGAGTTGCAGCATTAAGGCGGCAACGGCTGCTGCATTGGGAGCTGCTGCTGATGTGCCTGAGAAGTTTAGAAGGTAGTTGATTTCGACATCGTCCGTCGGGTTGGAAGGCCCAACATCACCACCAAAAAATGATGTATCGCCAAACTGCGGTGCTGAAAGCAAGGGTTGTGTTCGATATTCTGGTTTTTCTAGCCGATTACCCTCGGCATCGAAGTAGATAGGTGTGACGCCCCAAGAGCTGAAATTGCTTAGATAAGTCGTCCCTGATCGATAGGCTGGCGTACTCCAGTAATCGACGGCGGCCACCGATGCTCCGGCCGGTGGGTTTGTGTGTCCAGTATTGGTCGAGCTGCTAAATCCAAGATCAGAGTCTGGTTCAACGGATAACGAATAACAATTATCAGCCAGCCACTTGAAGTGGCTGGGTCTTGTGGATGCTGTATTTCCTGTGTGGACAAAGGCAATCTTGAAATCTTTTTTAGCGTCGCTGGATAAGGTTTTTGTGATGAGTGTTGCGAGTGGCAATTTGCCATCAGGGTCTCCAAATGATTCTAGAAGTATCTGATTGTCGCTGTTGAATATATAGGCCTTTAGGTTCTTTGTGTTTTTACCCCAAGGCTCGTCCCATTGGACCTCGATTGAATCTCCAACGACCCCTTTGACTCGTTGCAAGACTGTTTGTCCTATTTCTTTGCCATGAAATAGATGTAGCTCGTTTCCCTTCCTTAGTTCATCCTGTAGCTCTTTTGGTAAGGTGTCTATTTCTGAAGCTGTGAAGTCGGACTCACGCACTGGGTTGAATTCGCTAAAGTACGACTTGTTGCTTGAGTTGCTGGCGGCAACAAAATAGCTTACGCCGTACTCTTCTTGGACCTTTTTGATCGCTTCTGCTACTATCCCGTCCTGGAACCATGGTTCAATGATGCCCATGTCATCGACGATGACACGGCAACCTTGGTCTCGAGCAAGTTCGATAATTCTATTGGCAAACTGCTCCTGAATCTTTTCTATATCAAGATTCACCGCTCTCAATATATTGTTGAGCTTGTCCGGGTCTTTTTCGCTCAACAGCTCTTTTACTCTAGCTGAATTGTCTACGTCTGTGAAAGCTGAAAAGTACAACTTTGCGCCAGGTGCAATTGAATGCACGAGCTGAGCCATTGCGCGCCCTTCGTCCACGCCGTGATCTGCTTTGAACCCTTCATGGACAACTGCTGTTTTCTCCGTTAGTAAGCCTCTCTTGATATCATAATCTTCTCCTTTTAAAAGGTTATAGCTTGTAGAGATGATGCCAACTCTTAACCCTGTTCCATCCACGCCATACTTTGCCCGAGCGGCATCGGCTGTCAGTGCGGTAACGGCTTGATTGAGAGTGGTTGTGGGGTGGAGTGAGGTTGGATCCATCAGGCTTGTTGGATCAATGCGTGACCAGGATGTTTCATCGGCCTGATGCGGAAGGCGTTCTTCGTCAACCGTGGATAGTCCAAAGCTGATCTGCGAAGTGGCGGTTGACAGGCCTGTTTTGGCATTGAGGCCTCCCGCTGGACTTAAAATTGCACGATTGTCAGGAGAAGTGATCCAGGGAATCAGCGCACCGGATGTAGTGCTTGATCCTAATCGTGAGAAGTCATATTCTCCGTCGCTATCAGTCACTGTATTGAGCTCCGCTGTCTTCAAGAACAGCTGCCAGCCGTCGAGCTGAACCATATCGCCCCGGCTATTCCTGACTTCTAATTGCCATTCCCCATTGCCGTCAGTCCCGTTCAAGGCTTTGAGTGTGGATAGGGATATTTGGCTGCTTTCTGAACTCAATGACTCGGCTATTGATTCATTGATGGCGAAGTTGTCTCTGCTTTGGACCTTCTCGCTGATCAGCAGGCTTTTTACTTCTCCTGCATTGAGCTGGAAGATGACCGGTGCTTTATTGTTCCCGTCGTACGCTAGATATCTTTCATCGTTTGCTGTTCCAGCGATTGGAACTCTCACGCCGTCTGGGCTGATCAAGGTGAGGTAGAGCGTTCCACTGCTTTTGTTTTCTCCGAGTGATCTTATTGCTACTGCTACTGCTACATCGGTGATCACCCCTGGTTGATTGCTTACCATGATTTTTGCGGTTCCGCTGCCTGGCCAGAAGATGTTTTGTTCTACGCCAATCGATTTGTCATTGATTTTCTGGAGTGGTGCAATGACTAGCGGTAGAATGTTGCTTGCGCTGTAGCTGAGAGTCTGCTGGCCAGACTTTTGTCTCAGCAGCATCTTCTCGCCCAGGCTTGAATCCGCGAGCGTTGCTCCATTCACCAGCAACGTGTTGGATGTCTGATCCAAGCCACTGCTGCTAATCCCTCGAGCAATAGTTCTCAGCACGGCACTTGTGCTGCTCCCGAGTTCTGCGCCGGAGATCGCTGCCAGGGTGATGCCATAGGCATCACTGACGCCACTCAGCAGTTGCCCATCTGTGCTGATGGTGGCAATGGGTGCTGCACCACGCATGAAGTCAGTGGGGATGCCCAAGGCTCTGGCGATCTCCACTTCTGCTGCATCAATCTGAGCCTGGCTTAGTCCCAGCGTCTGCAATGCAGTAAAGCCCTCTGCCAGGCCAAGTCTTTGGGTTGCAATTTCGGTGATGGGATTGACGTGCAGTGTCATATCCGCTCCACCGACGTAGCCAATGCTGCGCAACGCCGTCGTCAGGTTTTGGGCTTCGCGGGTCCTCTCGTCGACGTAGTCCGGTGTTAAAGGATCCAGATCAATCGCTTCCACCAGGACGTAACCCGCATAGCCATCCGGAAGGATCAGTGTGTATGTGCCATCACTGTTCACTCGGGTGCTCGCTAGCAAGGTCCCGCTCTCGGAGTAGGCCCGGATCCCGATGGTGTTCTGACTGACTACCGGACCGGCAAGGAACGTGCCGCTGATCTGGACACCGTTTCTGCCGCTGGTCGCTGAGTCGGCTGTTGTCGTGGCTGCGCCTGCTGCGCTCACTTTCCCTCGGCTGCCACCGCGGCCGATAAACCCCAGCCCTCCCGTGCTCGTCTCGCCGGATATCCCTTGCCCATTGACGGATCCGTGGCCTTCCCCATCCCTCAGCTGCTGGGCTGCACCTGGCTGATTGCTTCCTCCGGCGTCCCCCGGATGATCGCCACCGCCACTGGAGAGTCGTTGACGGGTCTTGCCGATCGGTTCGTTCTCTGACCGTTTCCTCGTCGGTTCTGTGGCATCAGGGACCTTGGGATCCGCTGCCTCTGCTGCAGCTCCAGTGTTCAGCGCGGACTTGGTCGCTGCTTCAGCGGTTGGTTCTGCGTCCCGTTCCCCGCCATCGCTGTGCCAGCGGCGTTCCAGTTCGATCCCCAGCGCTGCGATCGCCATCAGAGTCAGCGACCACAGCAGTGGATGACTCCGAGGCTTCAGCTCTATGGCTTCCAGTGGGATAGGCCTGTGCCGGGCGGGCCTGACCTGATGCTTTGGTTTTGCCCTGGCTGCCGTGACGCAGCTCCTGGGTAAATGGCGGCGCGTCAGCGGACCTTTGCTGCAGCGCAGGCAGCTTTTGGATGGGATCGACCTGGCCTTCTGCGTTGCCAACCCTTTGACCTCCAGCCCGCATGCTGAGCTCAGATGAGAACTCAGATCTCAGCTGGCTGGGAAGTTTTCAGGATTGGAGATCAGAGCATCTAGACCATGGATTCCGGGCGCACCCACTGATCGAATTCTTCGGCGCTGATCTCGCCGAGGACCAGCGCTGCTTCCTTGAGGCTTAGCCCATGCTTGTGGGCGTGCTTGGCAATGCCACTGGCGCGGTCATAGCCGATGGCTGGGGTCAGGGCGGTCACAAGCATCAAGCTCTGGTTCAGCAGGCGCTCGATGCGGTGTTCGTTGGCCTTGAGGCCTTCGATGCAGTGCTCCCGGAAGCTGCGGCAGCCACCCGCCAATAGCTCGATGCTCTCGAGCACGTTGTGGGCGATCAGGGGTTTGAAGACGTTCAGCTCAAAGTTGCCCTGGCTGGCGCCGATCTGAACGGCGGTGTTGTTGCCCATCACCTGGGCCGCCACCATCGTCAGGCTTTCGCACTGGGTGGGGTTCACCTTGCCCGGCATGATCGAGCTCCCCGGCTCGTTTTCGGGAAGCACCAGCTCCCCGAGGCCGCAGCGGGGACCGCTGCCGAGCCAGCGGATGTCATTGGCGATCTTCATCAGCGAGCCCGCCAGCACCGTCAGGGCGCCATGGGCCGAGGCCAGGGCCTCATGGCCAGCGAGGGCCTGGAATTTGTTCGGGGCGCTGGAAAATTCCGTGCCCAAGCGGCTGCTCAGGCGCGCGGCAACGGCCTCACCGAAGCCCTTCGGGGCATTCAGGCCCGTGCCGACGGCGGTGCCGCCAATGGCCAGCTCCCGTACCCGCGGCAGGCTTTGGCGAATCGCCTCCAGTGCGAGCTGCAGCTGAGCCACGTAGCCCCCGAATTCCTGACCCAGGCTCAGGGGAACCGCATCTTGGAGATGGGTCCGGCCGATCTTCACCAGATCGGCGTAGGCGGTCGCTTTGGCCTGCAGCGCAGCGCTCAGCTGCTCGAGCGCTGGGATGAGCTGCTGCTCCAGCTCCAGCACCACGGCCACGTGCATCGCGGCCGGAAAGGTGTCGTTGCTCGACTGGCTCAGGTTGACGTGGTCATTGGGATGGACCGGCGTTTTGCTGCCCAACACACCTCCGAGGGCTTCGATCGCCTTGTTCGCGATCACCTCGTTGGCGTTCATGTTGCTCTGGGTGCCGGAGCCCGTCTGCCAGACCTTCAGCGGGAATTCCTGATCCAACTGGCCGGACGCCACCTGTTCGGCGGCCGAGACGATGGCTTCGCAGAGACCGGCATCGAGCTTGCCCAGGTCCCGGTTGGCTTCAGCGCAGGCCGCCTTGAGGTGCCCGAAAGCATGGACGACAGCCAGCGGCATCCGCTGGCCGAAGGGGAAGTTGCTGATGGAGCGCTGGGTCTGGGCACCCCAGTAGTGCTCAGCGGGCACCGCAATGGCGCCCATGCTGTCGGTTTCGTTCCTGGTGCTCATGGTCAGGCCTCAGCGCGAGGGCACGATTTCGCTATTGAGTTCGTTGACGTCCAGGTTCAGGCTCAGGGTCACATCGCCCTGGGGCTTGAGGCCGGTCACCTCGGTCAGGGCGGCATTGATGGCATCGATGCTCACGGGACCGCTCTGGTCGAGCACTGCTTTGCCGTCCTGGTTGAAGACGACCACCTGGGGGATGACACCCTTCCAATAGGTCGCTGGATCCGCGGCCCCTTGACCTTTGCGGTCCTGGAGGGGGTCGGTGGGCAGCAGGATCAGCTCGGCGCTGCGGCCCCAGAGGCGTTGCAGCTCGTTGAAGACGATCGCGTATTGCTTGCTCGCTGCGCTGTCATCGAGGAAGAAGCCCAGCACGATCGGCCGATGGTCTGCCATGGCCTGGGCCAGGGTGCTGCGGGGCGGCACCAAAGAGCCATTCCCCGCATACAGGGCGTAGATATTGCCGTCGTAGCTATTGGTGTCCCGGGCAGCCTGGGCAGCTGCGGGCAGCACGCCGAGCGCCAGGACCAGGGACAGGGCCAGCGCTGCCAGGGGCTTCAGCAGCCGGGCCAGGGGACGGAACATCAAGACGGGCAGAGCTCTGGCCATTGTGGCCTTCTGCAGGTCAGTTTCAGCCGCGGCCGACCGTGCGTCCCATGCCCTGGAGAATGCCTCGCCCCACCAAGCCGATGGCCCGGCCGATGACCTGGGTCAGCACCACCACCAGCAGATCCCCAAGGCGTTTGAACAGGGACTGGACCTGGGGGGCGAGGGCATCGCGCCCCTCCAGCAGCAAGGTGATCAGCTGCTGGCTCCAGCTGAGCTGACGCAGTTCGCTGTCGCGGGGTTCGGTCTGCTCGATCGGGACGATGGCGCCCTGGCGCAGGCCGTACAACAGACGCCTGCTCTCATACAGCTGAACGGGCCGCTCAAACAGGCTTCCCCAACGCTGTTGGGAATTGAGCTGGTTGCGCAGCCGCTCCAGATTGCGCGTTGCCAGCAGATCCGTGCGCAGCAGGTAGCGGCGCAGATCAGGCCAGGTGCTGCAGCTGGCCAGGATTTCGGCGCTGATCAATTCGGCGCTTCGGATCAGCCAGTTGCTGATCAGAGCTTCCAACTGCAGCAGCGCCTGTGGCTCATCGGGGGCCAGGAGTCGACCATCCACGAGCAGCGGCTGGGCCTGGATCAAGGCCGACAGCATCGGCAGGGCTGCCGGTAGATCGGGATCGAGGGCGGTGAGGTCGCAGGCCCCGCTGAGACTGTCGGCCACAGGCAGCAAGCCGCCCTGCTGGGGCAGCTGAACGTATTCACCGGCCATGGCCCGCAGGGACAGGCGCCGCAGTTCCGGCTGGGCCTCCAGCCAGCGTTGTTCCAGGGCTTCTCCGCGCAGCTGGTCCTGGCGCAGCCGCGTGATCAGCAGATCGAACTGGCTCAGCAGTGCCAGCAACAGGTCACGGCGATGGTCCTCACTGAGACCCTCCAAGGCCATGAGCTGACCACTCTGGTTGCTGAGGCCTGATGCCGCTGCCTCGATGAGCCGCTGCTGAATCGCATCCCAGACCCCAAGGGCGGTGCGCTCCCGCAGGGTGATGCCAACCGGTGTTCCCTTGGCACTGGCGGTGACGGTCGCGGTGGCCGGCGCCGGCTGGGGGAAGGCCATGCTGATCGGCCCCCAGAGCCACAGCAACAGCCGCCGGGCCATGGCGAGTTCCCGCAGTCGGCCGCTCAGCAGCAGGCCGCTCAGGGCTCCAGGTTTGAGCTCCAGCCATCGCCTGCAGCGCTGCATCTCGGTTTCGATCTGGGCGAGGCCACTGCGCAGCAGCCAGGCCCCCAGGCCCATCGGTTCGTCGTCAGCTGCGGCGGCATAGCCCTGGAGCGGTCTGAGTTCGACCATCCGTCCGCCGGCCAGCAGGGTGCTGACCGCCTCACGGATCTCATCGGGTTCGGCCTGCTGGAGCATTCCCTCCGGCGGCAGTTGCAGTAACCACTCGCTCGGATAGGGGGCATCTCCCGCCAGCAGCACCAAGACCGGTGCGGGCTGCCAGCGCTCCTTGAGCTGCAGCAGTTCGTGCTCGAGGCTGGCGGCAGGCATGCCTGCTGCCACGCTCCAGATCACCAATTGAATCGAACCGGACCCGGACCCGGACCCGGATCCAGCGGCTTCCTCGGCGTTGGAGACCAGGCGGTAGTCGTTCTCCAGTAGCCGGATCAGACCTTCCCGCAAGAGGGGTTCGGCCAGGAGCAACAGTCGAGGTGCGGCCTTGGCCTCGGGCACGGTGCGTCGATGGAGCCTTCTTGGCCCACAAGTTACCGGGGATGTCAGCAGTTCTCCAGCTCTCGCCGTCGCCGGTGACGCCCCGGCCTAGCGACGGCGGCCGCTCAGGCTGAGGGTGTAGCCCTCGATGCGGAAGCCCGTCTGCGCCTCGATCTGATCGAGCAGTGCTGGCGGTAACTCCACATCCAAGTCCTGGATGGCCCCGGAATCGAGGCAGGTCAGGTGACTGTGGGGATCACTCCGGTAGCCATACAGGCGTCCATTGGCGCGATCGAGGCATTCGATCACTCCGGCGCTCTGCAAGGCCTCGAGGTTTTGATAGACCGAGGTGTGGCCGATGTTGCGCCCCTTCGCGTTCAGCCTCTCGAAGATGTCGCGGGCGCTGAGGTGATCGCGTTCATCCCAGAGCAACTCCAACACCATGCGCCGCTGCCTCGAGAGGCGCATACCCAGGTCCTTGCAGCGCGCATAGGCGCCTTCGACGCCGTGCTGGGAGGTGGGACTAGTGGTGTTGGGTGCTGCCGGCACAGCCACGACCGTGGGTGGTCTCTTAAACCGTTATAGAACCCGTAGGCGAATTGAGTGCGTCTTGGAGGCGCGCCGGGCCCACGGCCTCGAGGGCTTCAGCTAGATCGACCGTGCCGTCATACAGGGCCCGGCCCACGATCACACCGCTCACCCCCAGGGGGGCAATGGACAGCAGAGACAGGATGTGCTCCAGGGTGCCGATGCCTCCTGAGGCGATCACCGGGATGCTGCTGGCCTCTGCCATGGCCCTGAGCGAATCCAGGTTTGGACCGGCCAGGGTGCCATCGGTGGCGATATCGGTGCTGATGATGGCTGCGACACCAGTGCCTTCAAAGCGCTTGGCCAGCTCGGTCGCTTTCACCGTGCTGGTTTCAATCCAGCCGCGGGTGGCCACCATGCCGTCCTTGGCGTCGATGCCGACCACGACTTTGCCGGGATGGCGCGAGGCCAACTCGCGCACCAGATCAGGTTGTTCGATGGCCACCGTGCCAAGGATCACGCGATCGAGGCCGCACTGCAGTAGCTCCTCGGCCCGCTCGGCGCTGCGCACCCCTCCCCCGAGTTGGACCGGGATGGAGAGGGCCGCCGTGATGGCTTTGACGGCCTGATCGTTCACGGGTTGCCCCGTTTTGGCCCCGTCGAGATCCACCAGGTGCAGGCGTTCTGCACCCTGGCGCTGCCAGTCGAGGGCCTGCGCCACCGGGTCATCGCTGAAGCGGGTCACCTGGCCGTAGTCCCCCTGATGCAGCCGAACGCAATGACCCTCCAGCAGGTCGATGGCGGGGATGATCTGCATGGGGGCAGGTTGCTTGAACGATTGCCAGCCAGGCTGCCAGAGGCTCCGGTTGCGCAGCTGCTGCAGGGGCACCAGCAGGCGAAAGCCCCGATCCAGGACGGCCTCGAGCTGGGCGGCGCGGCTGGCTCCTTTGCCCTGTTCCCCGAGTACCCGGAAGTGTCGATAGCCGCGGCTCAGGCCCAAGGCGCTGGCTTGCGCGGTCCATTGCTGCGGCAGCTTCATCACCCGTGCAGCTGTTGATCAAGGCCGTAGGTCTCTGCATCGGCCGGGTCACGGATGCCCAACTCCTGCCGCCATTGCTGGATCGGTTTGTCCCAGCCCTCTTCCCAGCGGACCGCCGCCAGGCACGCGGCCTGCCTGGCGATGGCAAAGCCATGGGCAGTGGCTTGGCTGACGGGTTCGTACTGCTCAAGCCGGAAGCGGAAGTTGGCCAATTGGCTGGCACCGGTCAGCAGCACATAGGCGGGAAAGCCGATCTGGGCGGCCGTGATCGCCAACACGCCACTCTCACCTTCCGGTTCGGTGCCGAAGCCGCTCACCACATGGTGGATGTCATGGGTGGTGGCAATCCGTTGGGTCAGCCACTGCTCTTCGCTCTCAATCGGCCTGGGGCGAAAAAACTCAGGGTCGTAGCCGAGCTGACGGATCAAGCCGGCGTAGCGCCTTCCGAGGGTTCCCTCCGGCAGGGTCAAGAGCGCATCGATGTTGGGTTGCAGGGGTGGGTAGCGCTCATCCATCAAGGAGCTGCCGCCGGGCACCTGGCGAAAGCGGCGCACGCAATCCGCCATCTGGGGACTGCCCAGAAAGTTGTCCACCAGATCAGCCACATTGCTGAGTTCACCACCACTGCGTCCAATGGCGGCCAGCAGTTTGAGGTTGTTGAGCGAGCGCAGAGCTTCTGAGAATCTCCCCATCGGCCTGTGGTGGCAGAAGCTTCAGTCTGAGCTGGCCGGAGCGCCCGCCGCCAGCGCTTTGAATGGCTGCACCTTGCCGTGGTTCGCGTGAAGATTCTGGTGATGGGCGGAACGCGCTTTGTGGGACGCCCCCTGGTGCAGCAGCTGCTTGCCGCCGGTCACACGCTGACCCTCTTCACGCGGGGGCGTCAGCCGGTGCCGGCGGGTGTGGAGCACCTCAGCGGTGATCGCTCGAGCGCCGAGGGCCTCTCGGCTCTGGCCGGTCGCCAATTCGATGTGATCGTCGACAGCTCAGGCCGCACGGTGGATGACAGCCGCTCGGTGGTGGAGATCACCGGTGCTCCCAGCCATCGTTTTGTCTATGTGAGCTCCGCTGGCGTCTACGCCGATAGCGAGCTTTGGCCTCTCCATGAGGACTCCCCCACGGATCCTGAGAGTCGCCACAGCGGCAAGCTCGACACCGAAGCCTGGCTGACGGCCGAGAAGATTCCCTTCACCAGTTTTCGTCCGACCTACATCGTCGGGGCCGGCAACTACAACCCTGTGGAGAGCTGGTTCTTTGACCGGATCGTGCACGGCAGACCGGTCCCCCTTCCCGGCGATGGCAGCACGATCACACAGCTCGGCCACGTCAATGATCTGGCCACGGCCATGGCCCTGAGCCTCGGTGTGGATGCGGCAGCCAATCGCATCTACAACTGCAGCAGCGCCCAGGGCATCAGCTTCCGTGGGCTCGTGGCGGCAGCGGCCCGGGCCTGTGGCAAGGATCCAGCCTCCGTCGAGATCCGCAGCTTCGATCCCGCGAGCCTCGATAAGAAGGCTCGTAAGGCCTTCCCCCTGCGCATGGCGCATTTCCTCACCGACATCCATCGGGTGCAGCGCGAACTGGCCTGGTCACCGCAGTACGACGTCGAGCGCTCCCTCGTCGATAGCTACAGCAATGACTACGCCAAGCGGATGCCCACCACGCCGGACTTCAGCTCTGACGATCAGTTGCTGGCACTGTGATGTAGCCCCAGGCTGAGCTCAGGGCCAACAGCAGAGACGGCCAGAAGAGCCAGAAGCCAAGGGTCTGCCACAAGCCTTGCCCACCCCAGGGCCAGAGCAGCAGCAGCAGGGAGAGGAATTGCAGGATCGTTTTGGCCTTGCCTCCCCAGGAGGCGGGGCCTCCGCTGCCCTGCCCCGCTCTCCAGCCTGAGATCAGCAGCTCGCGGGCCAGCAATAACCAGATCGACCAGAGCGGCAAGCTGCCGGCGGCGCCCAGCCACAGCAGGGGAGCCAGGATCAAGATCTTGTCGGTCAAGGGATCCAGGCGCGCGCCCCAGACGGAGCCGCCGCCAGCGCGGCGCGCCAGCCAGCCATCGGCGGCGTCACTGAGACCACCCAGCAGCAGCAACCACCAGGCCAGCGCCGCCGCACCAGTGCTCAACGCCACGATCAGGGGCAGGCCGATGACGGCGCGACCCACCGTGAGGCCATCCGCCAGGCGTCGACTTTGGTTGCGGCTGAGCATGGCTTTCCCACCAAGCGTTGCGGTTCATTCTTCCGCTTGGAAGTGCGGCCACAATGTCGGCATCCGCAGGCCAGCCATGGTTGTTGAACGCCGCGTCTCTGAGGTCATGAGCACGCCGGTCCGCCAGGTCCGTCTTGATACCCCTCTGCAGGACGCAGTTCAGCTGATGAGCGATCACCACATCAGCGGCCTCGCTGTGGTGGACGGGCAAGGTGCCCTTGTGGGTGAACTCACTGAGCAGGACCTGATGGTGCGCGAGAGCGGCTTTGACGCCGGTCCGTACGTGATGCTCCTGGATGCCGTGATCTATCTGCGCAATCCCCTCCAGTGGGATAAACAGGTCCATCAGGTCCTGGGCAACACCGTCGGCGATGTGATGAGCAAGACGCTGCACACCTGCAGCCCCGACACCTTGCTGCCCGCGGCCGCAAGGCTCTTGCACGAGAGCAGCACCCAGCGCCTGTTCGTGCTCGATGGCGCCAAAAGTCCCGTCGGGGTCTTGACCCGCGGTGATGTGGTGCGGGCTCTGGCCTCGGCGTAGAGCGGGCCCTAGGGAGGTGGCGGGGGCGCCAGCACCGGTGGTGGTGGCAGCAGAGGCGGCGGCGGTGCGGCCGTCCCACCGTCTTCAGGGCTGCTGTTGCCCAGCACAGGCGAGGTGAGCTCCAGGTCAGGATCCAGAGGCAGTTCCTGACCTTCGTTCAGCTGCAGCGGGGGCGGCAGATCCGGTGCCAGGGGCAGCAGCTCCTCAGAGGGACTGGCCCCGTCGGTTTCTTGCAGTTCGCGCAGGGCCAGGGGGTCCGCAGTAATGGGCGGTTCGCGCAGGGGCTGGCCTTTCGGTCTGGAGGGTCCAGAGCCAGTCCCTTTCGGGGACCAGATCAGGCGGGCGATGGGCTCAACCCCTTGCTCCATCAGGCGGTTCAAACCGGCCAGGGCGCGATCCACCAGCTGAGTGCCGAGGGTTTGGCCGCACTGCAGGGGATTGCTGCAGTGGCGGCGACCGGTTCGTGGAGCGAGGCTCGCCAAGAGATCCCCCCGCAGGGGTAGGGCCCGCTCGCTCAGGCGCAGGAGGTAGGGGACATGGACAAAGCTGGTGGCCCCGCCGCTGATCCAGTTGGCATCGGCCTCACTGAAGCCCTTGACCCCAGGGATGATGAAGCGACTCTTGGAGGCGTGGTCTGGCAGGTAGGCCGCCTTGAGGCCCCGCTGCCGCGCCAGGCTTTTGGTCTGCTCCAGGGTTAGTCCATCGCGGCTCATCAAGACCTCGAGCCGTCCATCGCGGCGTAGTCCCAGCACCATCCGGATCCGCGGCAGGTAGTACCGGATCTGCTGGCCCATCGAGACGCTGTAGGCGCCGCGGTACTCCGCCGGTGGATCCTCCAGATCGTTGTAGAGGCTGTGCAGACCACCGATGAAGGTGTCGTAGTCGCTGGCGCGCTGCGGGGTGAGTTCTCCATAGCCGAAATCCACCTGCCCGTTGTGGCGGATGCCGACGAAGGCTCGTTGGCGCGCTGCGGTGCGGTTGCGTCCTCGCCAAACCTGGGTTCCGAGCTTCAGATCGCCAAGGGGAACGGTGATCTCCTGGCCCCTGGCGTTGACATGGCGCTCGTACATGGGCCCGGAGAAATAGGCCAGCGCGGCGCTGTCCCTGTAGGCGTCCTGCTCCCGATCCCATCCCTCCAGCAGATCCAGGCGGATCTTGCGGGGATCGACATCGAAGGCATAGACCTCGCTATCCGGCCGGTAGCGAAACAGCTCCCCGCTGGCGCCGCCGCCCAGCTGTTCATCGCGGAGCTCACGCTCTGGCAGGGGCGGTGCGATGGCCACCAGAAAGGCAAACACCCCGATCGGCACCCCGATGGTCAGCCAACGCTTGCGTCTCCACAGGGGCCGGCCTGGGGCCGGGGTTGGCGGCGTCGCGGTGTTCAGGTGCTGCTGCAGTAATGCAGCAATCTACGAAGCCCCCAGGGGCAGGACCTGGCCCTCGGCGATCAGCCAGCGTTCCAGATCGGCCCCCACCGGATGTCCGCCGGTCAGGTCGCCAAAGGCCGGCAGAAGCAGGCGTCGGCGCTGGTGATCCAGGGCAAAGCAGGGCAGCCGCAGGCGATCGTGGCCCCGGCCCAGGATGGTCACCGGATGGAGGTGACCGCAGAGGTTCAAGCAGCCTGGTTCGGGAGCGCATTCCGGTTCATGGCTGAGCCACCAGACCCCCGCCGCCAGGGAGGGTTCAGCAGAGAGTCCTGCGATCCAGCTGCCTCGATCGTGGTTGCCCCCGATCAGACGTAGCCGGCAGCCCAGCAGTTCCGGCAGTGCGGAGAGCTTCTCGCGGAGTTCCGTGGTCAGTCCGCTGCGGCTGTGGATCAGATCCCCCAGCACCAAGACCTGAGCGGGTTTCAGCCGCTCGGCCAGGCTGAGCAGCCGATTCAGGTTGCCCAGGTCCCCATCACTGGGCAGGGGAATGCCATGGGCCTGGAAACTCTCGGCCTTTCCCAGATGCAGATCCGCCAACAGCAGCAGGCGTTGGGCTGGATCCCAGATGGCTCGCTCCGGCAGAAGCTCGAGGGCGTGCCCCTGCCATTGGAGCTGAGCGCTGCCCTTCACCGCTGACCCATCACCCGTTGGTAGGCCGGGCGCTGCTGGGTTGCGGCAATGGTGGCCTGCACCTGGGGGTACGGCGTCAGATCGATCTGCGGGAAAAAGATCGGCAGGTAGGCCAGATAGGCATGGACCGCGCAGTCGGCGACGCCCCACTCAGCACCCATCAAGGGTCCGCCCGCCAACGCCTGATCCAGCACCTCCATCAGCCGGGGAAATTCCCGTTCGCGGTTGGAGGGCACAAACAAGGCCGTGGCCAAGGTGGCATTGGCAAAGAGCACCCATTGCTGGGCTAAGCCACGCTCCGCCGGGGTCTGGCACTCACCACCGAAGCGCTCGGCTAGGTACAGCAGGATCGCGCCGCTTTCAAAGAGCTGCAGGCGGCCGCCGGGGAGGGAGGGATCCTCATCCACCAGGGCCGGCACTTTGCCGAAGGGATTGATGCTGGTGAAGGGCTCTTGCCGGTGCTCACCGGCCTCCATGTCCAGCAGCTGCCAGGTGTAGGGGATTCCCTTCTCTTCCATGTACCAACGGGGCATGGAGGCTCGGCTGCGAGCGCCGCCGTACAGAGTGAGGGCCATGGATCGGGGCTCAACCGGCCCGAGCGTATCGGCTCCACACTGGAGCTATGGGCCAAGAGCCTCTGCTGAAATTGGCGCCGCTGCTGGTGGGCCGTGCCCGCCGGGGTGTTGTGGGCAGTAGCCGCTACGCCCGCTCCCTGAGGGACGCGGTGCGGCAGGCCTCGCAGGATTCCACGCGGCGCGCCGTTCTGATTTCGGGTGAGCCAGGCCTGGAGAAGGACAACCTGGCGGCCCTGATTCACTTCGGTTCGGCGGATCGCAAGCGCCTGATGGTCCGCCTGGACGGGGCGTTGCTCAAGCCGGATGGCAGTGATCTGTTTGGCGCCCCCGGCGATGAGCCCGGTGGCGCGCTGCTGGATCTACTCGGCGAGGGCTCCCTGCTGATCGATCAGCTGGAGCGGGTGCCCGAGGCCCTCAAACCGAAGCTGCTGCAACTGGCGCAGGGCCGCCTGGGGTTTACGGGGCGTCTGTTCTTCACCTCGGAAGGCGGGAGGCCGGGGGTTGAGCGCTGTTGCCCGCTGAGCCGGGGGCCGCCGTGGCGGGGGCGGCGCCAGGATCTGGGCGAGGGGTGGCGTTCCGGCGGGCGGCGGCGCAGCCGCAAGTTGGGCTGGCCTCGGGCCCCCGAGGTGCCGGAGGCGGTGGTGAAACGACTGCAGGCCTACGACTTCCCCAACAACCTCAGGGAGCTCGAAACCCTCATCTACAGGGCCCTGGAGCAGATGCGCCGCAGTGAGAGCGGAGCTGTGCCCCTGGTCATTCCGGAGGACGTCTTTTGGACGCCTGCGCGGCAACAGCGATTTCGTTTCGACATCTGGCGCTGGAAGCCTCACCTCAGGGAGCTGATGCGTGCGCCACGGCTCTGGAACACCCTGTTGTTTGGGCTGGTGAGCTGGCTGTTTGTGCTGGTCAACCTCTGGCTGTGGCTGGGGCCCCAGGAGCGCTCCCAGAACGGTGCCCTGAACCTCTTCTGGGCCTGGTGGTGGCCATTGATCTTGTTGGGGTTTCCCTTCGTGGGGCGGCTCTGGTGCTCCTTCTGCCCGTTCATGGTTTGGGGGGAGATCGCGCAACGCAGCGCTCGCGCCTTGGGATGGCGCCCCGGGCGCTGGCCCAGGGGTGAAACCGATGACTGGGCCTCACCGCTGTTGGCGGTTGGCTTTGCCTTGATCCTGCTGTGGGAGGAGGTGTGGAACCTGGAGAACACCGCCTGGTTGAGCAGTTGTCTGCTGCTGTTGATCACGGCGGGTGCCGTGATCGGTTCGCTGCGCTTTGAGAAGCGCTTCTGGTGCCGTTATCTCTGCCCTGTGGGTGGCATGAACGGTCTGTTCGCCAAGTTGTCCGTTCTGGAACTCCGCGCCCAGGTGGGTACCTGCAGCGGCAGTTGCAGCAGTTATGCCTGCTTCAAAGGCGGTCCCGCAGAAGGGGAGGGGTTGGCAACAGCGGGCTGCCCCCTGGGTACCCATCCGGCCCACCTGAGTGACAACCGCAACTGCGTGCTCTGCCTGACCTGCGCCCAGGCCTGCCCGCACCGCTCCGTGCAGCTCGCCCTGCGCCCTCCGGCCGCCGACATTCAGCGGGAGATGGAGTTGCCGCGGGGTGAACCGCTGCTGCTCTTGGTCTTGGCTGGCGATCTGCCGTTGCACCATGCCGAGCGGTTGCTCGGCTGGCTGCCCTGGTCCTCCGGCACCCTTCTGGAGGGACCGCTGGGCGCCCGGCTCTTAACGGCCACCTTGGCTCTCGCGATCCCTGGGCTCCTCTATGGCCTGGCCCATCTGTTGTTTTCTCCCGAACGCCTGCGGCGCACCCTCTATGGACTGTTGCCCTTGCTCTGGGCCTTGCTGCTAGCCCGTCATCTGCCGCTGGGCATGGCCGAGGCAGGGCAGTTCCTGCCCGTCAGCCTCTCGGCGTTGCCTGCTCCCTGGGCCGCCGAGATGCCCTCCTGGCGTGCGGATGCTCATGTGATCGGCTTCTGCCAGAGCGCCGCTGTGTTGCTGGGTTGGTCGGCCTCCGTGGTGCTGCTGCGGCGTCAATTGGCGACGCACCGGGCGGCCTGGCTGGGGGCTTCAGGCCTGGCCCTTGCCCTGGCCTGCGCCGGTCGCTGGTTGGTGGCTCTTTGACCCCAGCCAGCGGCCTGATGGGATCAGCGCGCTGAAGCGCACCTGCCGCTCGCGTCCCACATAGATCCAGACGCCGCGGCCATCGGCCAGCTGGACCGAGTGACGCTCGTAGAGACGCGGTGCTCCCTCAAAGCGATCCAGCGCCCGGAGCTGTGCGCCGGTGACGGCGTAGAGCTCGCCATGGAGCAGCGCTTCTTGGCTGGGATCCGGCACGGCCATGGGGAATGGTCCCAGGTCGTACAGCCGGTAACCCTTCAATCGGGCTTCGCCCTCCAGTCGTGCACCGCGGAGCTGGCCATGGCTGCGATGCCCTTGTTTGAGGGTGCCGTAGACGAACACCAGACCGACATAATCAACGCTGCTCCCTTCAGCCGCCATGACCCTTGCTCTGTTGCTTGCTCTGGCGGGTTCCCTGGGCCTGATGGCCTGGATCGTGCGCCGCCTCGAGCGCTCCTGAGCCGCGGCTCGCGATGACGTCCACCACGGCGTTGGCATTCACGGTGCGGATCACACCTGTATCAACGCAGGCGATTTGAAACAGGGAGTTCGCGTTGCAGCGGGCTCCTCCTTCCGCGTGAATCACTTCGCCGGCCCACCAGTCCCCGCGTTGCTGCACCGCAACCAGATCTCCCACCCGCACGGCGAGAAAGCGAGGGACGTCCATCGGGGCGGCAGCGCTCGTACAAATGTACTGAGCGCCGGTGGCTCTGTCTCGCTCCCCGTTCTCGTTGCCAATGGCCCCAGCTCTGGTCAGGGTTGGGGCCTGTGCATCGCTTCCCTACAGCGATTGATGGGGCTGGGGGTGGCTCCAGGGGTGGCTGCGCAGGGCCAGGGTGAGGGGGTAATCGGGGAACCAATCGCGTCCCATGCGCCAGGCTTGCTCGGCTGAATGGGCCAGCAGCGGCACGGCCAGACTGCGGTTGGGGCAGTCCACGTTGAGGATGTAAGAGAGCATCGACGCGGAGCCGGACTACCGCAGAAGTAGCTCGCCTTGAGACGGGTGAGACCGGAATGCGGTTTTGTTCTTGTTTTCAGCCGAAGGCGTTGTGAAGCACGGCGCTGAAGTTGGCGTGTCCATGCATCAACAGAGCGGCGGACAGTGGGATAACAGCCAGACAGAGCGCCAGAAACAACAAGGAGAGGGGCAGGTGGTTGTTCATCGGCCCATCATTCCCTGTTCCCTCGAGCCCCCGGCGCCCTGTGAGCAGCTGCTGACGGCTCGGCTGCTGCATGCCGGATTGGTCTTAAAAGGGTCGTCCACCGCGCGTCTTGGTGACGCAGCGGCCGTTGCAGAGGTTGATGGACGATCTGGCCAGAGAGCGCTTGGGTTGCATTGATCCGGCCGTGTTGGCCGACTTGTTGCGGCTGACGCCAGAGCAGCGCAGTCAGATGGTCCGCCAGTTGACCTTGAAGCCCCAGGTGATGCGTTCCGATGGAACGGTTCCCGTTGAGGTGGCCATGAAAGCCGCCCAGGAGGCCAAGGGGCATTCCCCGGAGCTCTAGCGGCTCTTGATCCAGCGCATCAAGGCTTTCTGAGGATCGGCCAGTTCGCTGAGGTCCTCGTAGAACCAATCTCGCCAGCCCTGCTGCGGTAGGCCGCTGAACACCATCAAATTGAGCGGATAGTCCTCGGAGTCGCTGCAGCGGCGAAAGTCATCGCGATAGAGGAAGACCGGTTTTCCCAGCGCGATCGCGGCCCCGAGTTCCAGCATCACGCCCTCATCGGGAGGGGTTCCGTTCACCACGGCGAACAGGGCGTCGGCATCTCGCACGTCCTGGAGATCGGCCTGGGCCACACGCCAGGCCCAACCAGCTTCGGCCAGGTCCACCTGTCCATTGCGGCTGAAGGGCTCCCAGACTTCAAGGCCCAGGGCTTCAAGGGCATCGATGAAGTCAGGCAGAAGGCGCCCACGCCAGTGGGCGGAGAAGCCGTATGGCGAAGCCAGATAGAGGGTGGGCTTAGCCATGGCGACGGGAGGCTCGGTAGAGGCTTTCATCGTCGCTGGCGGCGGCGGCGTTTTCCCAGGGAAAGACGATCCAGTCGCTGCTGCCGGTCGTCTCGACGGCATGCCACCACGCGGTTGGTTGCTTGCTGATCCAGACCCAGGTGGTGACGTCGCTGCGTTGCTGGAACGGCTTCAAAGTGCGCCCTGTTTCGTAGATGTCATCCACCACGAGGCACTCGGCGATGGGTTGATCCAGAAGTGGGATCTGCAGGCGATGGCTGAGGCTCACCGCCAACACAAGTCCGCCTCGGGGAATCCCATAGATGCCGCTGAAGGTCGGCCTGGGATAGGTGAGGCCAATGCACTCCACCGCCTGATCAAAGTCCTGCCAGCTCAGATGGCGCATGCTGCTGCGAGGGGAGGGGTGTGGAGAGGTCAGCGTTGATGCTTGTGACGATGCCGTCGGGACGACTTGCGAGTCTTGGGGCCTTGGCGATGCTGCAAAAAAGCGATTCACCAGCGATGGCGACGGTATCTCGATGGCTGCCTGTTCTGCTGCTCCTGGGCGGCCTTGGCGGTGCTGCGGTCGCGGCGGCACCAGCGACTGTGCTGAAGCTTCAAGGCGTCAGCTTCAAGGTTCAAGTCACAGGAGAGGGCACTGAAAAGACCGTGGTGGTGCAAGCGAGCAAGGGAGGGAAGACCTTCCCTGCGGTGAAGACACAAGTGCTGGGATCGATCAGCGGCCCTGAGGTGGAAGATCTCAACAGTGATGGACAGCCTGAACTGCTGCTCTACGTCACCAGTTCAGGAAGCGGAAGTTATGGGTCTGTCTTGGCCTGGAGTGCCAGCAAGGGGCACAACCTGTTGCCCATCACGATGCCTGAACTCAGCGGCAAACTGGCCCAGGGATACATGGGCCACGATCAGTTCGCCGTCGTGGAAACGAGCTTGATGCGGCGTTTCCCGCTGTACCGCTCCGGTGACACCAACGCCAAGCCCACCGGCGGCACTCGCCAGATCAGCTACAAGCTCGTCGCTGGTGAAGCCGGTTACCAGTTCAAGCCGGTTTCAGAGACCTCGTTCAGCGACTGACGGGTCAGCTCAAGCTGCAGATTGACTCGAAGATGCCGGCATCTTTGATCTCTGAGCTGCCGTCGATGGAGATCGCTCGTAGGACTTTGGTTGTTAGAGGTAGACGGCCATGGCGCAAACGACAGCCCCTGGCTCGGTGCACGAGCGTTCCACCAATCACGAGATTGCCGTGCACATGATTGCCGCAGCCGCAAGGATCCTGCTGATGCTTGGCACGGCGATCCTGGTTGGCGAAGTTGCCGCGGGGCCAGCCAAGAGATTGCTTTCAGCTCGTGGTGGCAACCACCCCATAGCAAACGAGGACGGGGAGCCCGCTGATTGACCCTCCGCCCATCCAGCCCCTTGGACTCAGTCCAAGGGGAATGTGGAAGGACCGTTGAGGATCCTTCGATCAGCTGCCAAGTGCAGCTAGAGGCCGGAGGCCATCTTCAATGCTGAAGGCTTAGCCCAGGCCGAGTTGACCAAGGATGCTTTGCCCCGTCAGCAGTTCGGTGCCAAGACCGATCACAAAGCCAAGCATGGCCAGACGGCCGTTCCAGGTCTCGGCGAAAGCCACGAAACCAAAGCGGGAGGATGAAGAAGAAGTCAACAGATTTGAGGGTTGTTGTTTTGTTGTTTTGATGCGGAGTGATGCCGTCAGCTCACCAACGACCGTTGCCTGCTGATGACGTCGGACGTGGTTCTGCTTTGTTGACGCGGAGCATCCGGCCCATCCATTCCACGTCTTGAAGATCTGTGATGGCCTTGGCTTCGTCGTTGGCATCTGCCATGTCAACGAAGGCGAAACCACGCTTGCGACCGGTGTCCCGATCAAGCGGCAAGCTGCATTTGCGCACCGCGCCGTATTCGGCAAAGAGGTGCTGAAGGTCCTCAGCTTCTGCATCGAAGGAGAGGTTCCCTACGTAAATGGTCATTAAATGAACCGAACTTATGAATCTGATTCGCTGAAAGCCCTGAAGAAAGTCGCTGGCCGAGTGGAGAACAGCAAAGGCTGAAAACCTTTGGAACCCGCCGCCTGGAAAGGAAACCTGCCGAAGAGTGGTCTTTGAATCCCACTAACACTACACCAAGCGGGTAGACGGCCGCCAAATCGTCCACTTCCCTGTTGTGGTGCTCGCCTCGGTTGGGAGGCGTCGCGGCAAGCGCCAGTGGTGATGGCGCTCGCCACCTGAAGACAACGTGGATCGAAGTCGGCGATCTTCTTGATGAACGCAGCTTCACGTGCCGTGTGTTGATTTGACTCGAAAGGTCTCTGATGATCAACGGATCTTGCGAAGTGTTCTTTTCGCCTGTTCGCGTCACTCTGTTGACAAGTTGCTGGTCAGGATGGGTTCATGAGCGCCAAAAGGCGCGGGAGTGATGAAGGTCCTTGGTCACCAAAACCTTTGCCATACAGGCTTCTGAGGCTGCTTTGCAGGCCTGCGGATGCCCAATGCAAATCGTCGCTAAAGCGCGGCACTATTTCGGTTTGCATTTGCAGGATCCAATTGACATGAGCGCTGTTCTTCAGGCACTTGGTATCAGCCAGGACTGCCTGAATTTGAGCTTTGGCCACGTCCGGGGAATGACGCCAGCGCAGGCACTGCTCGAGCAGCGCCTCAATAAGTTGTTTGCTGTCCTGACGGATCATCCACGCCAAGGTCTGAAGCGCGCCCTTCGAGGCTGCGGACTGGAGAGCACTGCTGATGTGGTGGCGCTGTTTGAGCAAGCCTTTGGCATTGAGATGCCGGTGTTTTTGCAGACCTGCCGCCGGGCTGCCGATGACCGGTTGTTTCGGCGAGCTCACCCGGAACCCTCCTCCTTGGTGCTGCCGACATAAGGGGATCGTCCCTGCCTGCTGGGGCTAGGTCGCGAACGCTCTGCGGCCATGGCTCCAGCTAAAAGCGAGGAGCCGGACCGCATTCTTTCTCAATCGCATCAGCCAAGCTCGTCGTCCGCTTTGAGCGTTCCTGGCGCAGAAGTTCGTTGCCCGTTGCATCGGCGCACTGGACCCAGGTGCCTCGGTGGAAGGAGCGACGCACGAAGACCTCCCACGTGAGGTACTTCAGGGAGTTGACCCGTTGCCAAAGCTCGTGGTTCTGCAGAACGGTTTGCAGATCGATCTGAGCCCTGGATAGGCGTTGCCCCGTTGCTTTGAGCTGCTGTTGGTCGGGAACAACCAGGTACCAGCCGAGGGCCACAGCTGCTACGGGCAACAGAAGCATTCCGCCTTGCTTGAGCCGTTGTCGGTCCTTGGTGGGGTGTGACACTCTCGCTCCTTCTCGAGGTTTCGCTTCTGGGGAGTGGCTCTCGCTCACGCTAGAGCTCCGCTTTCGTGGCTTCTGCGATCAGCCGCTGAACGCGGTCCAGCACGGACTCATTGCTGAG
>JBMSIW010000014.1:0-22625 GCA_049418265.1 Vulcanococcus sp. | reverse complement strand
GCCCCAGGTGGATGTCGGAGCCGGTGGGGTCGATGCCGAGCTTGACGCGCAGGGGACGTCCCTCGCGTTCGGCCTGGGCCAGACGGGCCGCCAACTGCTGATCCGGGTCGCTGGCGGCCTCACCGGCCGGGAACAGGTCAGCGACACCGCGCTCCAGCCATTGGGGCAGTCCCCATCCGCCCTTGCCCATGTCCGCCCCGCTCTCTGGGGTCGGATCGTAGGCAGCGAAGGATCAACCCTCCTTCTGCAGCTCCCCTTTCATGCGATCCAGCGTGCGCTGCATCTGCTCAAACATTTGATCGGGGGTCATGCCGAACTGACTGAGCTGGGTGCGCAGTTGCTCAACGGTGAGCTTGGCCTGGAAGTCGTCGGAGAGCTCGAAGCGCTTCATGAAGACCCGGTAGCGGTCCATCAGCTCTTCCATGCGCTCGATGAAGAGCTTCTTGCCCTCGCGATCGAACTTGCCGTACTCCCCCCCCAGCTGCATCAGCTGCTGGTAGTCGCCGAACAGGCGCTTGGCTTCCTCCTGAACAATCTCGGATTCGAAGAAGGCCATCGCGTCCAAGGGATGGGGGAGAGCAGCACGATTGTGCTGAGCCCATCGCGCACTGACGAGTGCGGATTGGCGTAATGGCTGCCAAATCCCGGGGCCCTGCGCAGATTGAAAGGGGTGCACAAGCAAAGGGCCTTGGATTACACCCCAGCCATCGCGCAGGTGCGCGGCCATGTGACGGCCGGCCACCAACTTCTGGGTCAATCGCGGCTGGTCGTTTGCATGGGTAGCCGCCTGGCGCTCACCCTGTTCATCGCGGCCTGTCCAGCGGTCCCCATGCTGGTGGGGGCGGCCACCACCGAAGCGGAAGGGTTGCGGCAACTCGAGCAGCAGCAGGCGGATGTGCTGATCTGCACCGATCGCCTCGAGCAAGGCAATGGGGGCTGCCTGGTGGCGGCCGCCAAGCGCCTGCGTAAACCGCCCTCAACCTTGATGGTCGTCACCCAACCGCGACGGCTGATGGCCATTCATCAGGCCCTGCAAGCCAATTGCGACGGGATCTGCCTGGAGTCGCAGCTGGGCTTTGGCACGGTCCTGAACGCCATCCGCACCATGCAGTCCGGGGCGGTCTACATCGACAGCAACCTGAGCCGCAGCTACTTCCAAAATCTGGGCGGCAGCGGCGGCGGAAGCCCCCTGGCGGAACTCACCCCCCGGGAGGTGGACATCCTGCAGTTGATGGCAGATGGCATCGAAAACCAGGCCATCGCCAAGCAGCTCCACGTCTCGGTGGAAACCGTGAAAGATCACGTCCGTCACATCCTCAGCAAGCTGAATGCTCGCGGGCGCCTGCAGGCCGCCGTTCAAGGCATCCGCCTCGGCTTGGTGGAGTGGCCCGAGTCTCGTTAAGGTCTGGCCATCTGCTGCTGCAACGCACCACCATGGCCCGCGGCCACTGGTTGGATCCCCTGGCCCGCGGCCTGCTGGAAGCAGCAGGCCAGTTGCCCCGTCGCGGCCAATCCCAATCCAGCACGGTTCAACAGGTCGATCAACTGGCTGATCAACAGGCAGAGCACCAGGCCGATCAACAGGTCGAGCAGGACCTGCTGGAGCTGAAGCTGCAGCACAACCCTCAGCTACGGCTGAGCAGCAGCGACGAGGTGCGCCACGCCGCCGCCCTGGGATGGCGTTTGGATGTGAACCGAGCCAGCGCAGCCGACTGGTTGCGGCTTCCACAGATCGATCCCAAGCAGGTGGATTTGCTGCTGAGGCTCCAGCAAGGTGGGGTTCAACTGAGCGGCCTGGAGGATCTGCAAAGGCTGCTGGACCTTCCCGAAGCGCTGGTGCGCAGCTGGGAACCCTTGCTGCAGTTTCGCTGGTACGGCGATGGTTCGCCCGCGGCGCTCACCCCTGTGCGCGTGGATCTGAACCGTGCCAGTGCCAGCAGCCTTGAGCGCCAACTGCCCCAGCTGACGGCGGAGCGCCGCCAGCGATTGCTGCGGGAGCGGCAGCGGGCCCCGTTTCAGGATCTGGCGGACCTGCAACAGCGCCTGCAGCTCCCGCCTGGTGTGGTGGAGGACTTGATCGGCAAGGTGCGTTTTGGCCAGGGTCCGGCCGGTCCTGAATTACCTCGCTCGGCCTGAAGGAACAGATGCAGGCAGGACGCCAGGGAGATCTCTTCAACACCGCAGCCAGCGGGGGAGCCAGCGCTGCTGAGGCCTTGCCCATGCAGCAGCACCAGTTGATCGCCTGGCAGCAGCGGCTCAGCGCCTATCAGCAGGCGCGTTTTGAGGCCGCCGCCCTTGGTAGTCAGCTGGCACCCGGGCAGATGGATTTATTTGGCAGCAGCACTCCTGGCGCTGCCGCGGTGCAGCGCATCGACCCGATGGCGCTGGCCGCCCAACACCTGCAGTTCTGGCGCTGGCCGGAACGGCAAAGCGAAGGGGCTGCGCTCTATTTCGTGCTGGATCGGCCGCCGCACCTGGACGGGCCACTGCTGCTCTACGTGGGAGAAACCGCCCAGGCGGATCGCCGCTGGAAAGGGGAACACGACTGCAAGAGCTATCTGGCGGCCTACGGCGAGGCCCTGCAGCAGGTGCAACTGGGCAGTCAGCTGAGCATCCGTTTTTGGCTGGATGCACCGGAGGCGGTGAAGGCGCGGCGCGCCCTGGAGCAGGCCCTGATTCGGCACTGGTTGCCGCCTTTCAACAAGGAGACCCGCGGGCGGTGGACGACGCCCTTCACCGCCGAGCTGGGCTGATCGCCCTACCATCGCGCCCATTGCAACCGCCTTGGCCATGGAGATCCGCTGCAGCACCACCACGGCCGGCAGCTGGAGCGGTGACGCCCTGGTGGTGGGCCTCTTCAGTGGTGGCGCCAGCCAGGCCACCGAGGCGCTGCTTGGCCAACGCTTCGGCGAGAGCCTGAGCCAGCAACTCGAGCGCCGCCGCTTCAAGGGCAAGGCCGGCGAAACGGTCAGCTTCTCGCTGCTCTCCCAACAACCCAGCTCTGTGGTGCTGGTGGGTCTGGGCGAACCAGCCGGCTTCAACTCCGAGCAACTGCGGCAGGCCACGGCCAGCGGCATCAAGGCGGCCACCGCGGCAGCCGCCTCGAGCATCGGAATCGCGATGCCCCTGGAGGGTTTCGCCCCGGCAGCGGCCGCAACGGCCATGGCGGAAGCCACCCGACTGATCCAGTTCACGGATCAGCGCTTCAAAGGCGAATCCGATCCCAAAACCCAGGCTTCCAGCATTGAGCTCCTGGGCCTACCCGAGGGCGCCCTCAGCGAGGCCGCCGCGGCTGTGAGCAGCACCGGGGCCATGTGCAGTGGCGTTGAGCTGGCCCGTGAGCTGGTGGCAGCCCCACCCAACGTGGTGACCCCCGCCGCCCTGGCCGACACCGCAGCCCGGATCGCGGGCGACTTCGGCCTGGAGCTCAAGGTGCTCGAGCGCAGTGACTGCGAGGCCCTGGGGATGGGGTCCTATCTGGCGGTCGCCCAGGGCTCCGATCTACCGCCCAAATTCATCCATCTCACCTACCGGCCCCAGGGCACGGCGGAGCGCCGTCTGGTGCTGGTGGGCAAGGGCCTCACCTTCGACTCCGGCGGATACAACCTCAAAACCGCCGGCTCCCAGATCGAGATGATGAAGTACGACATGGGCGGCAGCGCGGCCGTGCTGGGGGCCATGCGTGCCATCGCCGAACTCAAGCCCGCCGGCGTGGAAGTGCACATGATCGTGGCCGCCTGCGAAAACATGATCAGTGGAGGTGCCATTCACCCCGGCGCCATCGTCAAGGCCTCCAACGGCAAGACGATCGAGATCAACAACACCGATGCCGAGGGACGCCTCACCCTGGCCGATGCCCTGGTCTACGCCTGCAAGCTCGAACCCGATGCCGTGGTGGATCTGGCGACCCTCACCGGCGCCTGTGTGATCGCCCTGGGCGAAGAAATCGCCGGCCTTTGGTCACCGAATGACGGCCTGGCTGACGCCCTACGCCATGCCGCTGAAGTGGGTGGCGAAAACCTCTGGCGCATGCCCCTACGCGCCTCCTACCGCGCTGGTCTCAAGAGCGGCCTGGCGGATATGAAGAACACCGGCCCGCGCCCCGGTGGTTCGATCACTGCAGCGCTCTTCCTCCAGGATTTCGTCAACGGCGAGATCCCCTGGGCCCACCTCGATATCGCCGGCACCGTCTGGAGCGACAAGGGCCGAGGCCTGGATCCCGCTGGTGCCACCGGCTTTGGGGTGCGCACCCTGGTCAACTGGGTCTGCGCCGGGGGCCCGGCCTAGGCTGAGTCCCACGAAGCAGCCCCCAGACCCCATGGCCGTGCGGAAACTTCGCTGGTACCTGAAAGCCCAGGTCAGCGTGTTGCTGCTCCCCGCAGGGCTCTGCCTCTTCGGCGAGGCGGTGCAGCGCAGAACCCTTCAGGCCATGGGTCAGCCCCATGGCCCCTGGTTCTGGTACGGAACCCTCAGCCTGGTTGCAATCGTGGCCGGCGTGGGGCTGATGGTGGAAAGCGGCCTGCTGCGGGGGTACCCGGGACAGAAGCCCAACCCCTGAAGAGCTTCAGGCCGCCGTTGGAACCGAGGTAGCCGAAGCCCCAGAGCCGATCACGCTGGAGGGTTCTTCCAGGGCGTGAATCTGCCAGCGGGCTCGCTCCCCGAATTGACGAAGGAGACGATCCAAATCGTCAGAAGCCTGCTTAGGGCTTTGATAAGGACCGATATGACGCGTCACGAGACCATCGCGAATCGTCAGCAGATACATACAAACACCTGCATTCGAGACCGTTTCACCGTAGGACCCGCTCACCAGAGAATAAAGGTCGAAAAAACCGTCCAGCACTGGAAACTGCTGATTTACAGCAGAAATGAACTTCAGCTTTTTCTCAGATTTCGATTAAGGCTTTCGTGAGGGCTCGGTAACCCATGGACTCGCCTTCCGGGCCTCTGATCCCCACACCGCATCCAAGCGACGATCACGGCCGCAAGCCCAGCGGTAATAGCGGTATTTGACCGCGTTGTTCTCGGCGTAGTTCTGGTGATACCCCTCTGCAGGCCAGAAGGTTTGAAGCGGTTTGATCTGCACCTTGATCGCAGCGGCTGGTCTCCCCAGCTCACGGGCCGCTGCAAGACGACTGGAGCGGGCCTGCTCCAGCTGCTGATCACCCTTCGGGAAGATCACCGGTAAGTAGGAGCTGCCGCGATCACAGAACTGACCGCCCCCATCGAGGGGATCCACATTGCGCCAGTAAGCCCGCAGCAGGGTGGGATAACTGATCTTGGCGTTATCAAAACGCACCCGAACCACCTCTTGGTGACCGGTCCCACCAGCGCTGACCTGCCCGTAGCTCGGCTTGGCCACACGGCCGCCGCTGTAGCCGCTTTCCGCATCCACCACACCCTTGAGGTGCTCCAGGTCGTGCTCCAGGCACCAGAAACACCCCCCGCCAAAGACGGCTTCTTCAATCGCGGCCTGGGCGGAGAGACAGGGCCCAACCAACAGCAGGCTCAGCATCAAGGCCGGCAGCAGCAGCGACCGCAGAACCCGCTTCATCAACGCTCCGGTAGGGCATCCAGGATGGCGGCGGCAGCCCGGCGGGTGACGCCGGGTTCTCCCAAGCGCTGACGCAAGCGCTGGTAGCCATCAGCGACAGCCCCGCGTGCCTGGGCATCATTCAGCAGCGGCAAGGCGGCTTGCACCACGGAATCGGGGGTCATCTCGTCCTGGAGCAGCTCCGGCACCAGGCGCTCCTCGAGCACCAGGTTCACCGGCGAGATGTGGTCCACATGGAAACGAAACAGGTGTTTCGCGACCCAGGCCGTGGGGCGACTGACCCGGTAGACGACCACCTGGGGGACGCCGCGCAGGGCCAACTCCAGATTGACCGTTCCAGATTTGTTCAAGGCCAGATCCGCCGCCGCACAGAGGACCGGGCGCAACTGATCGGCCTCCCGCGCAGGAATCACCCTGGCCTGAACACCGGCCTGCTCCAGCAGCTCGCGCAGCACCGGCTCAAAACTGGCCTGACCGGCAGGCACAACCACCTGCAAACCGGGGCAGCGTCGCTGCAATTCCGCGGCAGCTTGGGCCAGGTCGGGCAGCAAATAGCGCAGCTCCTGCTTGCGCGAGGCCGGGAACAGCAGCAGCAGACGCTCCCCCTGCTTGAGCCCCAGTTGCTCCCTGGCCTCCTGGCGGCTGGGAAGCTGCGTGAGGGTGTCCAGCAGGGGGTGGCCGACCCAGGTGACCTCGGCGCCGCGGGCCGCATAGAAGCGGGCTTCTTCAGGGAAGATCGCCAGGATGCGATCGGTAAAGCCAATCAGGCGCGTGGAGCCGCCTTCACCGATGCGAAACGCCCATTCCTGGGGCGCGATGTAATAAAAAATCGGCGTCTTGGGCAGCCGGCGCTTCACCTTGAGGCCCAGATTGACATTGGCGCCCATGTAGTCGATCAACACGACCGCATCCGGGGAAGCCTCCTGCAACCAACGGTTCACCTGGCGCTGCACCTTCAAGGTGGGCAGCACCAACGGCAACGCCTCCCAAAGACCAATGGCCCCCATGGCCGTGGTGTCAGCCAGGAGGGTCGCACCGGCCTGACGCATGCGTTGACCACCCAGGGCCACCACATCCAGCTCCAGTTGCCTGGCCTGGGCCTCCTCCCGCAGGGCCTTGACCAGCAGACCACCTTGAAGATCACCGGACACTTCGCCGGTGCTGATCAGCAGTCGCCTCATGAACGCCCGGCGGGCAGAGGGCCTCGGCGACCGGGGCCGATGGAGGCTTCCAGGAAGCTCACCAGGGTTTCGGCGGGAGGCAGCAGGGTCTGCTGGCGCACCTCCCGCAGGGCATCGGCCAGCACGGCATCGCCGCGATAAATCTGCGACCAGATCTGCTGCAGCTGTTTGAGCTGGGCGCCGCCATCGAGCTCCGCCAAACCGCTGCGCTTGAGGCCAATGCGGTTCAGGCCCCGCAGGCGCCCCGGATGTCCCTCAACAATCGCGAAGGGGGGCACATCTCGATCGATGCGGCTCATGCCACCCACCATCGCCATCGTGCCGATGTGGACGAACTGATGAATGCCCAGCACCCCGCCGATGACGGCACGATCGGCGATCACCACGTGACCGGCGACGGCCACGCCATTGGCAATCACGATTCGATCGCCAAGATCACAGTTGTGGCCCAGATGGCTGTAGGCCATCAGCAAGTTGCCATTGCCAATGCGGGTCTGCTCACCCTCATGGGTGGCACGGTTGATGGTGACGCACTCGCGAATGGCGTTGTCATCGCCAATCACCACCTCAGTGGGGGCGCCGTTGTACTTGAGGTCCTGGGGTTCAGCACCGATCGAGGCGCCGGGGAAGATCCGGTTGCCGCGGCCCATCCGCACCCGACCATCGAGCACCACATGCGGGCCGATGCGGCTGCCGGCCCCGATACAGACCTCCGGACCAATCACCGCATAGGGACCGATCTCAACGCCCAGATCGATCTGCGCACCGGGTTCAACGACGGCGGTGGGATGAATGCGGGTCTCCCCGCCTGAGACTGCTGCGTAACTCATGGGGAGATCAGTCCACCAAGGAGAACATCAATTCGCCGGAGCAGACCAACTGCCCGTCGACCGTGGCCTCAGCCTTCACCTTGCCGAAGCGCTGACGCTTGAGACTGAGCAGCTCACAACTGATCACCAGCTGATCACCGGGGACGACCGGGCGGCGAAAGCGCACCCCGTCGATGCCGGCAAACACAAACAGTCCCTTGGGCAGATCCGGCATCTGGGAGACGATCAGCCCCCCCACCTGAGCCATGGCCTCGACGATCAACACCCCGGGCATCAGAGGGCGACCAGGGAAATGTCCCTGGAACTGAGGCTCGTTGAAGGTGACGTTCTTGATGGCCACGGCCCGCTTGCCCGGCTCATGCTCAATCACCCGATCCACCAACGCAAACGGGTAACGGTGGGGAAGCAGACCCTGGATCTGCTCGTTGGTCAGCACAGGGGCTGTGGGTGAGGGAGAGGCAGACAAGGGCTTAGCGGGAAGAGACCAGGGCGGCAGCCAAGGCGGTGTGCAGACCATGGGAACCACGGAAAGCAAACACCTGGGCTTGAGGCAGCCCCGCCAAGGCGAGGTCCCCCAATAGGTCAAGGAGCTTATGGCGCACGGGTTCGTCCGCAAAGCGCAGTGGTGGATTCATCCAACCTTCGCCATCGCAAACCAGCGCGTTATCGAGGGCGCCGCCCTTGATCAGCCCGGCTGCCAGCAACTGCTCAACCTGGTCCTTGAAACCGAAGGTCCTCGCCGGGGCGATCTCGCGGATGAAGGCTTCCGGCGTGAGCTCCAGGCTGAACAGCTGGCGGCCAATGGCCGGATGGGGAAAGTCGATCGCCACCCCCAGACGCAACCGATCAGAGGGCAGAGCCGTGGCAAAGCTCTGCCCATGCTGCAGGGTGATGGGCTCACGCAGAACCTGGGCCGCCGGGCGATCACCGAGGCATTGGAGACCAGCCTCCGCCACCGCCTCCACCCAAGGCTGAGCCGAACCATCGAGCAGGGGGATCTCCTCGCCATCCACCACCAGGCGCGCCGAGCTGATGCCCACTCCGGCCAGACCTGCCAGCAGGTGCTCCACCGTGGCGAGACGGGAGCCATCGAGTTGCAGCGCGGTGCAGAGCTGGGTTTCACAGACCTGGGAGGGGTCCAGACGCACCGCGGCCCGCTGGGGTTCATGGAACCAGGCCACCTCAAAACCAGGGCGATCACTGGGCTCCAGCCGCACCCGCGCCTGGGCTCCGCTGTGAAGCCCGACGCCGCTGCGCTCCACGGGCTGGGCCAGGGTCCAGGCCTGGCTGTAGTCGTTAGGCCACACCGTCACAGCCAAGGCCTCAGAACTTCCAACCCACACCGAGGTTGAAGCGCCAATTGTTGGCGGAGTTGTTGGAGTTGCTGGAGTTCGTCACCGGCTTGGCGGCCTCTAAACGCAGGGGGCCCACCGGGGTGGTGACAATGACGCCGAGTCCCGGGGAGAGGCCATCGCCGGGTTTCAGCAGAAGACCACCGGGGTTGCCAGGGACGTTGGCCTGACTGCCGAACGTTGAGCCGGCATCCACAAACAGCTCACCGCTGATGATGCTGAAGATCGGGAAGCGGTATTCGACGGTGGCTTCACCAAAGCTTTTACCGACGCCCAGATCGCAGTCGTAGAAACCTCGAACCGAGTTGGAGCCCCCCAGGCAGAAGGCTTCGTAGACGGGCAGGTTGCCCAGATTGGTACCAAGTGACACCTGGAAGGCGAGAGCCTGTTTGCAGTCCTCCTTCTGACCAGGCTTGGGACGGCAGCCCTTGTAGAGCTTCAGCCAGTTCACCGGGATGTAGTGGGTGGCACTGGCCCGCATCCGGTTGAAGGTGGGGGAGTTCGGGCCCACTGAGAAGAACTGCTCGGAGCCCAGGCTCAAGAAGTTGCCCTTCGTGGGGTTGCGCGGGTCGTTGAGGGTGTTCATCGACGTGGCCACACGCACACCCACCAACTGGTTGGTCGTGGCCCCGTTCTCGCAGTTGTAGGCCACGCAGATCACGTTGCTGACCGTGGTGGTGCCGTTGCCGGTGAAGTTGTTGGATGCCACCGCGTAGGGCATCGACTCACCGGCGAAGTTGATGGGCTTCACCTGCTGGGCGTTGAGGCCGACCACCACATTCCAGGGGGCCTTCTTGTAGGGGTCACCGCCATTGAGGGGACGCACGAACTGGACGTTGCCGCCGACCCGCTGAATGGCAACGGCATTGCCATCGAGGGAGAACCAGTTGTTGTTCTCGCCGAGCTGAGGATTGGCTGCCTTGGCCGCCGATGGAGAGGCATAGGGGCCCGCATTCACCGTGGAGTTGCTCTGGTAGGCCAGGGCCGTGCTGGGGGCGTTGTAGAAGCCGCTCGAGACATCAGAAACGGTGTAGAAGTTGCCGTTCTGCTGGCTCTGGAACACCTGCGGCACCTCACGGCTGAGGAAGACCTTGGTGCGGAAGGCCGTGCGGTACTTGTCGCCCTTGATCCAGGGGTCGGTGAAGGAGAGATCCGCCAGACCACCGAACTGGCCGTAGGTGATGTTCAGGGCCAGGTCCCAGGCGCGACCGAACAGGTTGCTGTCTTGAATCTGAATCTGGCCAAAGATGCCCTGGCTTTGGCTGTAGCCAAGGCCGCCTGAGAGAGAGCCGGTGGACTGCTCCACCACGCCCAGCACGATCGTCACTTCGCCAGGCGCTGCCGCCACCGGACGCAGGGTGACCTTCACGTCACCAAAGAGGCCGGTGCCGTAGAGGCGCTTGATGTCCTCCTCCAGCTGACGGCGGTTGAAGGTGTCACCGGGCTTGATCGAAATCTCACGGGTGATCACCCAGGTTTGGGTCTTGCCCTTGATCGGCTTGCCCTTGTCGTTGACGCTTTCACCTTCTTTGTTGAGGAACTGCACCTCAACGCCGGCCACGGTGCCTTCACGCACCACCAACTGGACAACGCCATCGGGGCTGACCCGGGTGGGGCCACTGACGCGAGCCAGCGAATAGCCCTGATCGGCGTACCACTTCTGGAGCTCGGCAATACGGCCCTGCAGGGCGTTCAGGTTGAGGGTCTTGCCGTAATCAGCCGCAAAGGTGTCAGGAATCAGGTTGGCGGGCAGCTTGGTCTTGGCACCCACGCCATCCAGTTCCACCTTGGTGAGCACCGGGTTCGGCACGACCGTGACCACCAGGCGGACGCCCAGCGGACCATCGATGGGCTGAATCCGCACATCAGAGAACCAACCGGTGGCGTAGATCGCCGAGAGGTCGTTCTGCAGCTCACTGCGGGTGACACGACTGCCAGGGCGGGTGGCCATGGCGTCGTAGACCGCAATCTCGAGACGCTCTTGCTCAGGGTGACCTTCAGCACCCTTCACCACCACCTCTGAAATCAGAACCTTCGGCTCAGCGGCGGCTGGGGCAGGGGCCAGGCTGTCTGAGGCCCCAGGGGCTCCGGCGGGAGCAGGATCGGCTTGAGGTTGGCTGGTCTCGCTTTGCGGACTGTCGTCCTGGGCCCAAACCGGGGGACTGAACAGGGCAGAACCCGCTAACAGAGCCAGACCCAAGGAGCTGCCCAGACCGGCGATGCGGTTCTTGCCGTTGCGGTGAGCAGCCATCGATCCGGGGTCTGTGCGGCGAACCGCAAATGCCGCCGAACCTACTTGGAGGAGCGGGGGGTTGGGCAGGCCTCTTGGACCCGTTTGAGAACCTCCCCGTAGGCCTCGACAACGCCGCCCAAGTCCTGGCGGAAACGGTCCTTGTCCAGGATCCGGTCCTGGGCATCGCTGACGCGGCGGTCCCAAAGCCGGCAGGTATCGGGACTGATCTCATCGGCCACCAGCAGTTGGCCAGTGGCGTCGAACCCCAGTTCGATTTTGAAATCGACCAATTCCAGATCAACGCTGGCAAAAAAGCGGCGCAAGCTGGTGTTGACCGCCATGGCCAGACGCTCGAGCTCCTGGCGCTGCTCCGCGCTCAGCAGGGCCAAACGCTGCAGGCGGGCATCGGTGAGGAGCGGATCGCCAAAGGCGTCGTCCTTGTAATAGAGATCGAGCAGCGGAGGATCCAGCGGCGTCCCCGGCTCAATCGGCATCTGCTTGCAGAGGGAGCCAAAGGCAATGTTCCGCACCACCACCTCCACCGGCACGATCGTCACCGGCTTCACCAACATCCAGTTCGGCTCCTGCAGAGCCAGGTAGTGGGTGGCGATCCCGTCGCGCTCCAGGAGTTCAAACAACCGCGAGGAGATCTGGCAGTTCATCAGGCCTTTGCCCGTGAGCTGTGCCTTCTTGAGGGCGTTGAAGGCCGTGGCGTCGTCCTTGTACTCGACAGCCACCAGATCGGCCTGATCGGTCTGGAAGACGCGCTTGGCCTTGCCTTCGTACAGCAGGGATCCGAGGGTGTAAGCGGTCATGGTTGCGGTGCGGCGTGGCCTCCGGGATCGCGGGGCGAGCGCAGTTGCTGCTGCAGCTGCTCAGCGCGAGCGGTCTTCACAGGATCTTGGCGCGTGAGGCGCCACTCGCTGTAAGCGTCATCCACCCGCCGGCTCAAGCGCACCAGCCGAGCACGGGAGCGTTCAGCCACCGCAGCGGTGGACTCCGATTCGATCAGGTTCCGCTGCTGCTCCAGCAGAGCCAAGGCGAGGCCCCAGGCCTGCACGGAGGCCGCCTGATCGAGAGCACGCTCCAGCAGCTGATCGCGCTCCTGCCAAGGCAGGCGCTCCAGCAGCTCCACCGCCAAGCGCAGCCGCTCGGCCGCCACCTCTCCAGGGCGCTCCCCGGCGAGCAACACCGTTGCCGCATCCCGGTTGCGGCCCAGAGCAATGAGGTGTTCGGCGTAGAGATCCAGAGCCGGCTTGGTCAGCAGACTCCCGTCCTCACGCACCTGAAGGGGCAGGGCGATGGCCTCAAGCGCCTGGGCGTTGCCCGCGGTGAGCTGCTCGAGCAACTGGGCAGCCAGACGATGGTGCAGACCGGCCTGAGCCGCGCGCCAGCGCTGGACGAGCCATTGGTCCCGTTCAAGACCCGGGGCCGGGCCATAGCGGTTGAGCACAGCCAGGGCCCCGTCAGGAGCGCGGCAGCTCAACAAAGCATTGGCGTTCACCAGGACCACAGGGAACGGCTGCGGGGCCGGCGCGATCTCCAGCAATCGCTGCTGCAGGAGACGCAGCCGGGTCACAAAATCGAAGCTCGCCGCCTCCTGACAGGCCAGGTTGAGAGCCTGAAGATCACCACTCTTGAGGAGTTCCTGAAACTCCGCTTCAGGGGTGCTGCCTTCCAGATCCGGAGCAGAGGGGCCCTTGGGCTGCTTCGGCGCGGGTGGCCGGCGCAGCAGATCACCAATGATCGGCAATTTGGCCTGCACGGGAATCCAGGGGCCCGCCAGCAGTGGCATCAGGGCAAGCCCAACGGCGAGAAGCCCTCGTCTGCGGTGACCCACCGGCGTGTAAAGAAGGGATGGCACCGGCAGCGGTCCTCTAGGGACAACCTAGGGGAGCTCTACCAATCCACATCCACCTGATCCCATGAACGCCCCTGCCCCGCTGCTGAGTCCCGCCCACGTGCTGGTGGTGGGCGGCGGTGGCCGCGAGAACGCCCTGGCCTGGGCGCTAGCGCGCAGCTCGGGAGTGGAGGGCGTCTGGGTGGCGCCAGGCAACGGCGGCACAGCCGAGCTCGCCGGTTGCACGCAACTGGCCATCGCCGAGACCGATCACGCCGCGCTGCTGGCGACCTGCCAGGCGCAACACATCGATCTGGTGGTGGTGGGACCTGAGGCGCCCCTGGCTGCGGGACTGGCCGACACGCTGCGGGCCGCTGGCTTTGCCGTCTTCGGGCCCGGCGCCGATGGTGCGCAGCTCGAGGCCAGCAAGCAATGGGCCAAGGCCTTGATGGTGGAGGCCGGTGTGCCCACGGCAGGTTTCTGGAAGGCCAACAGCCGCGAGGAAGCGCACGCCGCCCTGGACGCCCAGGGCAAACCCCTGGTGGTGAAGGCTGATGGCCTGGCCGCTGGCAAAGGGGTCACCGTGGCAGAAACCCTCGAGGAAGCGCGCGCAGCCATTGACGAGATTTTTGAGGGCCGCTTTGGAAATGAAGCCTCCCTTGTCCTCGAGGAGCGCACCCATGGACCCGAGGTCTCGGTCTTTGCCCTCTCCGATGGAGAGCGGATGGTGCTGCTACCGCCCGCGCAGGACCACAAGCGCATCGGCGAAGGGGACACCGGTCCCAACACCGGTGGCATGGGGGCCTACGCCCCGGCGCCCCTGCTGGATCAGGCGGGCCTAGAGCATGTGCGTCAGCTGGTGCTCGAACCCACCCTCAAGGCCTTGAGGAACCGCGGCATCAACTACCGCGGCGTCATCTACGCCGGCTTGATGCTCACGGAATCGGGTCCCAGCGTGATCGAGTTCAACTGCCGTTTTGGCGATCCCGAGTGCGAGACCCTGATGCCCCTGTTGGGCCCGGAGCTGGCCGCGGTGCTCCTGGCCTGTGCCCAGGGCCGCCTGGATCAGGCGCCGGCCCTGAGCATCGCCCCCCGCTGCAGCGCATGTGTGATCGCCGCGGCTGAGGGCTACCCCGGTGAGATCCGCAAGGGTGATCGCATCAGCAGCCAACTGATCAGCAGCGATGCTCTGCAGCTCTTCCATGCCGGGACTCGCCGCGATGAGCACGGCGATTGCTTCAGCAGCGGCGGGCGGGTTCTCGCGGTCGTGGCCCAGGCCGATGACTTTGATGCGGCCTTTGAGGGGGCCTACGCCGGCCTGGCGCAGGTGCACTTTGAGGGGATGACCTACCGGCGTGACATCGGCCACCAGGTCCGCAGCAACTAAGCTGCCGCGGCTTTCTTCCCGTCCGTGACCAGCAGCTCCGCCAGCCCTGCTCTGCGCCAATGGTGGCAGCGGCTGGTGCGCTGGTGGGCCGAGTTCAGCCTCCAGACCAAGCTGCTGGCCGCCGCCACCTTGGTGGTGAGCCTGATGATGACGGGCATCACCTTCTTTGCGCTCAACGGCATCCAGGCGGATGTGCGGATGAGCGACACTCGCTTTGCGCGGGACCTGGGCCTGCTGCTCTCTGCCAACGTCACGCCCCTGGTGGAGAAGGGCAACGACCGGGAGCTTGCCGATGTGGCCGAGCGCTTCTGGAAGTCGAGCCGCAGCCTTCGCTACATCTTTTTCGCCGATCCCGATGGGGTCATCTACCTGGGGATCCCGATCAGCGGCACCAGCGGCAGCAGCGAACTGCTGCTGAGCCGCAAATTGGAACTGCCCGCTGATCTGGCGCGGCGACCGCAAAACCCCCTGATCCGCCAACACCTCACCCCGGACGGCCAGGTCACCGATGTCTTCGTGCCCCTGGTCTCAGGCGGCCGTTACCTCGGGGTTCTGGCCCTTGGCATCAACCCCAATGAGGCCGCCCTCGCCAGCGCGGCCTTGAGCCGCGAGATCACCGTGGCGGTCTTCATCTCCATCTGGGTGCTGGTGATTCTGGGGGCCGTCTTCAACGCCCTCACCATCACCCAACCGGTCAAAGAGTTGCTGCGGGGGGTGCGCTCCATCGCGGGTGGCGATTTCGAAGCACGGATCGCCCTACCGGTGGGGGGGGAGCTGGGGGAGCTGCTGGATGGCTTCAACGACATGGCCTCCCAACTGGAGGCTTACAACGAGGCCAACATTGAGGAGCTCACCGCAGCCCAGGTGAAGCAACAGTCCCTGATCGCCACCATGGCCGACGGAGCCGTGTTGCTGGATTCCGAGGGACAGGTGGTGCTCGCGAACCCGACGGCCCGGCGCCTGTTCCGCTGGGAGGGACGCAACATCGAGGGCACCAGCTTGATGGCGGAACTACCCGAGGCCCTGGCGGTCGATCTGCAGACCCCGCTGGAGAGCCTGCTGGAAAATGAGAAAGACAGCAGCGATGTGCGCTGCAGCTTCGGCGAACCGGCCCGCACGCTGCGCATCGTTCTGCAGTCCGTGCGCGATGCCAGCGGCGAGACCCTCAAAGGCATTGCCGTCACGGTTCAGGACCTCACCCGTGAAGTGGAACTGAATGCGGCCCAGAGCCGTTTCATCAGCAATGTCTCCCACGAGTTGCGGACTCCCCTGTTCAACATCAAGAGCTATGTGGAGACCCTCCACGATCTGGGCGATCAACTGAGCGAGGAAGAGAAGCAGGAATTCCTCGCCATTGCCAATGCGGAGACCGACCGCCTGACCCGCCTGGTCAATGACGTGCTCGATCTCTCACGGCTGGAGAGCGATCGAGCCTGGGTGATGGAACCCGTCGAGCTCAGGCCGGCCATGGAGCAGACCCTGCGCAACTACCGGCTCAATGCCGATGACAAAGGTGTGGGCCTGGAGCTCGATGTGGAGGACAACCTCCCGCCGGTGCTGGGCAACTGGGATCTGTTGCTGCAGGTCTTTGACAACCTGGTGGGCAACGCCCTGAAGTTCACGGCCTCCGGTGGACAGCTCTGCCTGAGGGCTTACCCCTGGCCGGACACTTGCCAGCTCGATCCCAGCACGGCCGCCACCGGCGAGAACCCCACCTGCGCCCTCACCGCCCCGCTACCCAAGCTGCGGGTGGAAATCGCCGACACCGGATCCGGCATCTCCCGGGAGGACCAGGAGCGCATCTTCGAGCGCTTCTTCCGGGTCGAAAACGCTGTGCACACCGAAGTGGGCACAGGCCTGGGGCTCTCCATCGTGCGGGGCATCCTCGAAAAACACGGCACATCCGTGCGGATGGCCAGCGAACTGGGGGTTGGCACCACCTTCTGGTTTGACCTGCCCCTCGAAGACGCCGATGGCGATGAACTGCGCGTTGCCGCTGAACGCCTCAGCGCACGCCAAGCGAACTAGAGCCGCTCGTCGCTGGCCACACCCTGAACGATGCGGGAGAGCTCGCTGCGCTCGTCCGTGTTGATGCGGTGCGGGACACCACTGATGATCCGCTCGAAATTGGAGAAGGAATCTTTGATCTCTGGGCCATTGCCCGTGATCACAAATTCGCGAATTCCCTTGTCGTGCCAAGAACCGCGCATCTTGAAGACGTTGAGCGCACGGGCCATTTCACCGCGAATCTCCACGTACTGCAGCAGCAAGATTGTGTCGGTGATCGTGGAGATATGAGAGTCAGTAATGGAGTGACTTCCCATGAACTCCTCAGAGGTATTCGTGAAGAAGCCGGCAATCTCTTCCTGCTTGGCATAACCGGTCACGCCGATCACGAACTGCCTGAAGGCGTTGTGACTGACGCCGCGGGCCAGGGCCGAGAGTGAATCAATGGCCATCCGTGACGGCTTGAACTGACCGATCTCCGTCTTGATGATCTGCAGGTGGTCTTCCAGTCCGGTGGACTCTGGGTAGGCGCAGATGATCTTGAGCAGGCCATCGCGCTCCATCTGCTCAAAATCAATGCCCCAGCTGGTGGCATTGCGCAGGAGCTGAGCGCGGGATTCCTCGTAGGCGAACAGGATGGCTCGCTCCTTGTTAGCGCAGGCGTTCTCCACAAACTTGCTGACCAGCAGGGTTTTGCCTGTCCCTGTGGCGCCCGTGGCCAGGATGATCGAATCCTTGAAGAAACCGCCCCCGCACATCTCGTCAAGCCGCGGCACACCCGAGCTGACGCGGACATTCGAGCTGCGCTGGGTGAGACGCATCGCCCCCAACGGGAAGATGCTGATGCCGTGGGATCCCATCGTGAAGGGGAATTCTCCCTTCATGTGGGTCGTGCCCCGCAACTTGAGGATCTCCACGGTGCGGCGGCGGCGCTCTCCCTCAAGGACGTTGCGGAGAATCACCACGTTGTCGCTGACGAATTCCTCGACGCCATAGCGGGCAATGGGGCCGTATTCATCGATGCGCTCGGTGGTCATCACCGTGGTGACACCAATTTCCTTGAGGCGTGCAATCAGCCGGAAGATCTCACGGCGGACCACCGAAACCGCGTCGTACTGCTGGAAGACCGCGGTGATGGAATCGATGGCGACACGACGGGCTTTGTATTTCCGAATCGCATAGTTAATGCGCTCGATCAAGCCAGAGAGATCAAAATTACCCGCGACATCCTGTCCCTCTGGATCCGGTGAGGCGTCCAGCAAAAACAGCTTGTCCTGCTCAACCATCTCCTGGAGATTCCAGCCAAAGCTGGCGGCATTTCGGAGAATATCGAGGGGCGACTCTTCAAACGTGACGAAAATTCCGGGCTCGTCAAACTGACGAATGCCGTTGTAGAGAAAGTTCAGCGAGAAGACCGTCTTACCCGTACCAGAGGTACCGCTGATCAAGGTGGAGCGACCAATCGGCAGGCCGCCCTGACAGATGTCATCAAACCCTTCAATCCCGGTCGGGAGCTTCTGGACCGTGGTCAATGAACTGGATTGGGGGCTGGGGTCCTGCATGGGGGTGATGGTCTTAAGGACAAACTAATTGGAATGGGCTTCTAGGACAGGCATTTTGGCGTTTTTAAACAAGATCGCCAGTCGCTCCGTCTTCCACCAAGGACTCCGCCATCGCCTCATCGGAGAGCTCTTCATAGAGCAGGTCCAGTCCGATCAGCACGCGCTCTCGATCGGAGAGATCACCAATGATGCGGCGCACCGGTGGCGGCAGGATCTTGGCGAGAGTCGGTGTAGCCAGAATCTTGTCCTCCTCAGCCAGCTGGGGGTTCTTGAGCACGTCAATCACCTTGAGGGCATAGACCCCTTGAAACTCCGTATCGAGAATGTTGCGCAACGTCTTCAACGCACGCATGGAGTTGGGCGTGTTCCCAGCTACATAGAGCTTGAGGATGTAGGTCTTGCGCGGACTCATTGCGATCACCTCCTGAAGTGGGACTTAACTGGCAACACCTTCTGGAGGCGGCAGCTCCAGGGGTGTGTCAGGGGGAATGGAGCGCCGGTACATCTCACAAAGATGGGCAAGAACATCTAAAAGAGCAAGTCGGTAATCCTGCAGAAAGTCATTTTTGTGCCCTTCCAAGCGCAATTGCTTCCAAAAGGCATCCATCAGATCCACGTGGATTTCAACCACCTTGTTGACGGGCAAATCGCAAAAAAAGGCGCTGTGCACGAAGCTCTCAATCGCCTGGTTCGCCGCAGCCGGATCTCTGAAATAACTGATCAGCAGGTCGCGATAGCCCCGCTCCAATGAGCGCAACAACTCCAGCCGATCCCCCTCAGGCAGGTTCCGCAGAAACAGCGAGGGATCGCGCTTGTAGAAGACACCGAGGTAACCGAGGCGCCCCTGCAGTCGATTGGGCAACCGCCAGGACAGCGGTGTCGCTCCGCCGCTACTGCCCTCCGTCCCGTCCCGTCCAACGGAGAGCCCCATGCGCAAGAAGCGCGAGACCGCCGCATCCAGGCTGTAGACGATCTGCTCGAGCTGGTCCTGGGGCAGATGCACCTCCGCATCGTGGTAATCGACGCGGCCACTGACCTCACCCACCACCACGGCCGGCAGCAGAACGCCCTGGCTGCGCATCGACTCGATGGCCTCCGGCTGGGTGACACCCTGCTGAAGGAGGACCACATCAAAGGCATCACGCCGGCGCAACAGCTCCTCCACCGGATCCGGGGAGGAACCCAGATCTTCCAAGCGGTAGCGCTCGCCCTTCAGCCAATTGGTCACCGCTTTGACCAGGCGCGGATCCGAGAGCAACGAAGCAATCGTGAGAGCCGGCTGGGTCATCTGCCGCGATCGGGCCCCTACGCATGCCCACAGTGTTGACGGGAATGACCTTGAGCTGGGAAGATCTTTGTTTGTCTTCCAAATGCCGTGCGGCAGGCCGCAATGACGGATTCATCACCGTCAGCCTGACCACGCCCTAACCGCCATGAGTACTGAGTCTCAAGCCGGCCCTTACGCCATCGTTGAAACGTCGGGGACCCAGGTCTGGGTGCAGCCCAACCGTTACTACGACCTCAACCGGATCCACGCTGAGGTGGACAGCACCCTCACCCTTGAGAACGTGCTGCTGGTGAACGATGGCAAGGCTGCCAGCGTCGGCCAGCCCTACGTGAAAGGCGCCACCGTTGAACTGCAGGTGATGGCCCACCGCCGCGGCGCCAAGGTCATCGTCTACAAGATGCGCCCCAAGAAGAAGACCCGCCGCAAGAACGGTCACCGTCAGGAGCTCACCCGCGTGATGGTGAAGTCCATCAGCGTCGGCGGCAAAGCTCTGGCCTGAGCCCCTCCTTCGAATCAGACCTCCTTCGTCATCTGCTGAACCATGGCCCATAAGAAAGGCACCGGCTCCACCCGCAACGGCCGCGACTCGAACTCCAAGCGTCTGGGTGTGAAGCGTTACGGCGGCGAGGCCGTCAACGCCGGCTCCATCCTGATCCGCCAGCGCGGCACCTCGGTTCTGCCCGGCATCAACGTGGGCCGTGGCTCCGATGACACCCTGTTCGCTCTGGTGGACGGCGTCGTGAGCTTCGACACCATCAAGCGCGGCCTGCGGACCCGCAAGCGCATCAACGTGGCTGTGGGCTGAGCCCCAGCTCAACCCCCTTTGATGGACCGGCACCCGATCGGGTGCCGGTTTTTTTGTGCCCGACTCAAGCCAGGCGATAGGCGCGCGTGGTGATCAGGTAGGGATGAAAGACCTCGAGCATGCGGGTCTGGAGGGTGCGGAAAAAACGCTCCACCAAGGCCGGCTCATCGAAATGAAAGGGATATTCCCCGTTGAATCCCTTGAAGAAGTACCAATTGAGCAGTGCGATCGCATCAGGACTCATGCGCTGAGCGAACTGCTCCAGTTGCGCTGCGGGATCACTGAGATGCTCCAACACATCGAGGCAGACGATCGTGTCGAAGCGCTCGGGCAGTGCCGGATCGGAGAGATCACGGAAACAGCGAAGTTTCTCCCCAAGACCAAAGCGCTTCGCCCGGGCCGTGACGAAGGCCCGATTCGCGGGGTTCAGATCGACGAACCACACCGCCTCCACCTCGGAGCGAGCGGCGGCCGCCAGGGCGTGGGTACCAATGCCTCCACCGAAGTCGAGCACCTGACCGCGGGCGAACTGCTCCTGCAAACGGAGGGTGTCGGCGATGTAGTCCGCGCTGCCCAGATGCCAGGCCGAGAGTTCCAGGAGATGACCATCCCCCACCTCGGTCTCATAGAAATTGCCGGCCTGCTGCGGGTCAAAGGCACCCGGATGTGCCGCGGCCAGTTCAGCCGTCGCCAGGGGGAGACGGCGCTCCAGCTCCGCCAGGCTCAGGGAGAGGTGATCGGCCAGTTGCTGGCGCAAATCAAAGCCGCCCTCGAGAAAGTGGTCGAGGGACAGGGCGGTGGAGACGGTCATGGGGGCTCACCGTAGAGGCAGCTGCTCCCCCTCCAGCTCAGCACCGGCCCCTGGCACCATCAGCCAACGCCGAAGCCAAGCGGTCAGCAGATAGAAGGGCAGGGTGTCGAGCAGGGCGGCGACCGCCTTAAACAGATAGCCGCTCGCGATGTAGCTCCCCAGCTGGGGCAAGACCGGCAGCTCCGGTCGCACCGGCAGCACATGGGCCCCGTAGTGACTGATCAGGACCACCGCCGAGGTGTCCACCAACTGACTCACCAAGGTGGAGCCGTTGTTGCGCAGCCAGAGCGCGCGACCTCCGGTGCGGCGCTTCCAGAAGTGAAACAGGCGCACATCGGTGAACTGAGCCGCCATGTAGGCCGCCATGGAGGCAACCACCGCACCAAAGGCCAGGCGCTGCACCGCAAAGAAGGCCTGATCCGGAGCCCCGGGTAACCCGGGCAACACACCCCCGAGCCAGAGCACCAACACGATCCAGCCATTGAGCAACAACCCAACCCAGACCAACTGATTGGCGCGGTGCTCACCCCAGATCTCGCTGATCAGATCCGTGCACAGAAAGGTCACCGGATAGGGCAGGGCGCCGACCGCCACCACCACCGGCCAGGAGCCGATTTGACCCAGTTGCAAAAAGCGTGTCAGGCCAAGGATGTTGAGCATCCCCATGGTCCCGAGGAACAAACCAGCCAGGACCAGGAAGGCCAACTCCCGGCGGCGCTGCAGCTCCTGTGCATCCGGGCGCGGCATCAGCATCCAGGCGGCTCATCTGGACCTCACCCTGCCGCAATCTGGAGCGAATGGCAGCATTGCCCTGTGCCCACGGGAACGGCAGCTTGACCTGCGGCTTTTTGGTGCTCGATAAGCCGGCGGGCCTCAGCTCACACGCCTGTGTCTCCAAAGTGCGCCGCGCCTACGGCCTCAAGCGCGTCGGCCATGGGGGCACGTTGGATCCAGCCGTCACGGGCGTTCTGCCCATCGCCCTGGGACCCGCCACACGGCTGTTGCCTTACCTGCGCAGCGACAAGACCTACCGCGGCGTGGTGCAACTGGGGGTGCGCACCGACAGCGATGACCTCGAGGGGAGCCGGCTGGCGGAGCTGACGGTTCCCGTCCTCTCGAGCACTGAGCTGGAGCAGGCCCTTGAGGCCTTTCGCGGGGAGATCCAACAGCGGCCCCCAGCGGTCTCCGCCGTGCACGTCAATGGCGAGCGGGCCTACAAGTTGGCTCGAGCCGGGGTTGAGCTGGACCTCCCCCCCCGAGCCGTGACCATTCATCGACTCGACTTGCGCGGCTGGGACCCCGAGCAGGGACAGCTCGAGCTTGAAGTGCACTGCAGTTCAGGCACCTACATCCGCTCCCTGGCCAGGGACCTGGGAGAGACCCTGGGCTGCGGTGGCTGCCTGGCCAAGCTGCGGCGCACCGAAGCGCTGGGGTTCCAGCTGGAGCAGAGCGTCAGCCTCGAGCAACTCGAAGCGGAGCCGCCGCAGTTGTTGAGCCCCCTCGATGCCCTCCAGCATCTGCCCCGGCATCAGCTGGCCTCCGAGGACCTGGCGGGCTGGCGCTGCGGGCGTCAGCAAGCTTGCGAACCGGCGTGGGCTTCAGGCAGTGCCGTGGTGGTGGTGAATCCAGATGGCAACCTGGCGGGCATGGCCCGTGTGGCGGAGGTCGGCAGCCTGCAGCCCAGGTTGGTGATCGACGCGGCGGGCTAAGACGCACGTATGTCTCTCTAGCCAGATGGCCGGCCACAGCCGATGGGCCCAGATCAAGCGCACCAA
>JBMSIW010000013.1:0-23164 GCA_049418265.1 Vulcanococcus sp. | reverse complement strand
TGATGCTGCCCGACTGCTCCGTCACCCTGCATTTCATGCTGCGGGAGATGACCTCCGTGGTGCAGGGCCTGGGGGTCTACCCGGACAACATGGCCCGCAACATGAACGTCTACGGCGGCGTGGTGTTCAGCCAACGGGTGCTGCTGGCCCTGGTGGAAGCCGGCATCAGCCGCGAGGACGCCTACCGGATCGTGCAGCGCAACGCCCACACCGCCTGGAACACCGCCGGCGGCGACTTCCGCGCCAATCTCGAGGCCGACGCGGATGTGACCTCACGCCTGAGCGCCGAGCAACTGGCCGACTGCTTCTCCACCGATCTGCACCAGGCCAACCTGGGCGTGATCTGGGAGCGCCTGAGCATCTGAGCCAGCAGGCTCACTTGTGATACGGCCCGCCCTGCTGAATCGTGAGGGCGCGGTAGAGCTGCTCCAGCAGCAGTAGCCGCGCCAGCTCATGGGGGAAGGTCATCGGCGAGAGGCTGAGCTTCCAACGGGCCTTGGCCTTCAGGGCCGGATCGATGCCTTCCGCTCCACCAATCACCAACGCCAGGCGTTCTGAGCCCGAGCCCTCCAGGCGTTGGGCAAAGGCCGGCGAATCGAAGGTCTGCCCCTCCTCCGCCAGCACCACCAGCTGCTCATCGGGCCGCAGCGCCTCCAGGATCGCCGCGGCCTCCCGTTCTTTGCCGGCATCACGGAGCTCCAGCACCTGCAGCCCCGGCAGGCGCTTGAGGTAGGTGCCAATGCCCTCGAGCACCCAACCCTTGCGGACCTTGCCCACCGCCAGGATGCGAATGCGGGAGGGATTGATCACGGCAGCGGTGCCCCTGCTGGCACGCTACCCACAGCGCCGCGAGCAGCATGTTCTGGACCCCTTATGCCGACTGGATCTACACGGTGGGCAGCACGGCGGGGTTGCTCCTGATGGTCTGGCTGGTGCTCAGGCCGCGGAATTAGAGGAGACCACAGAGGCCGCTTCTCCCCCGCTCCGGGCCGTGGCGGGGTTGTCCGCCTCGGAGCCTGGAGCCATCAGATCCACGGGCTCCCGCACCGGGAAGCGATTGATCGCCTTCAGGGCAGCGCGGGCCTTGTTGCGCAGCTGCTCGCTGATGGCCTCGCAGTAGGGGATCTGCGCTAACAGGTCGACCGTACGGCGCATGATCCGAACCACATCGCCCTCGTCCAAGGAGGTGTTGGCGATCAGATCGTTCCAGCTCACCCCCTTGGCCCAGGCATGCACCAGGCCCATCAATTCGCCCTCGAACCAGACGGGCATCACAACCTTGGCCTGCTCCTGCTGGCGCTGCAGTTCCCGGCGCAGCCCACGCAGGTCATGCATGGCCTCATCGGCGGCCGGCGGCGGGGGATAACCGCTCCAGAGATCAGGGCGATTCACCTCCGTCGAGATGGCCTCCAGCACGGCCGCCAAATCGGCGGGCTCCAGCTCATCGAGATGGCCGCTCATCAGGGCTAGACCAAGCCAGAGCTCGTTGTCGCCCCGCAGAGCCGCCACGGTGCGACCCACCTCACTGGGATCGAGTCCTTCCTCACCATCCAGACAACCGAAGAAGCGCAGGATGTCGATCAAGGCCAGGAAGGTTTCCCAATGGCGATTGGCGCGGAAGTGCAGGACCCGCTGCCGCTCGGCGATCTCCTCCTCCAGCTCCTCGATGCGAAAACGCTGTTTGCGCAGCTTCTTGCGATCCCCTGCCCCATGGGCGGGATGAAGTTCCAGGGCCAGCTCCAGTTCCCGCACCAGATGGGCCTGGGCCTGCACCTCCCCAGCCAGGTCGTATTGCGGCGTCGTCATGTCGTGGCGCCGAGCCATATGGCCCACGGCCAGGGCCAGGCCGCCGCTGGCCTGATCTCCATGGCGCAGCTCTCCAGCGCGGTGCAGGGCGGGCACCTCGAGATCCTTGACCTGCAGGCAGGTCAGTTCGGCATGGAGGCTGACCACCGCGCTACAGGGGACCAGCACCCAGACGTTCTCATCGGTCAGGCAGCAGAGCAGGGGGAACTGCCCTGATCCCTGCTGTTTCTCGACGATCACAGCCGGGGTGACCCGGCCGCGCAGCAAGGGCGCCTTGAGGCTCACCAGGGTGCCCTCACTGGCGAAGCGCAGCGCCAGGGTCAGCTCATGGGCCAGGGTTTCCTCGGCTTGTTGCTGCAGGATCCGCAGCAGGCGCCGCTCCTCCCGCAGCCGGCCTCGCTGCTTCTCGTAGTCCTCGAAGTCCTCCCAGTCCACTTCCTGGACGCCACTGCTGAGCTGCCCCAACTGCTCGCGCAGCTCAGCGATGCGGGACTCGTCCTCCGCCAGATCCAGGGTGGCCAGATAGCGACCAAAACTGCGCTCCACCAGCTCCTTGGCCTTGGAGAGTTCGTAGCGCTGCAGCAGGTTCAGCACCATGCCGTAGCTGGGTGTGAACTGGCTGACCAGCGGATCTGCAGGGCTGGTGGCCAGTTGCCCGGCTTCGCGGACCCCCTCGAAGCGGCTCTGGACGGTGACCACATAACCCTGGGAATCCAGGCCTCGCCGGCCAGCCCGACCGGCCATCTGCAGAAACTCACTGCCCATCAAGGGGCGATGGCCCCGCTCCGTGCGCTTCGAGAGCGCCGAAATCACGGTGCTGCGGGCCGGCATGTTGATGCCCGCCGCCAGCGTTTCCGTGGCAAAGACCACCTTGACCAGGCCCTGCTGGAACAGCTCTTCAATCAGCTCCTTCCAAGCGGGCAGCACACCGGCGTGGTGCGCCGCGATACCCCGCATCAGGGCATCGTCGTGACCGCCATCGCGAACGGCGTCTGGCGTGGCTTCCACGAAGGCCCGCAGGCGCTCCTCGATGCGGGCCTGTTCCTCTGGGCTCACCAGACAGACCTTGCCGAGATCACGCACTGCCTTGTCACAGCCGCGGCGGCTGAAGATGAAATAGATGGCCGGCAGCATGTCCCGCTCTGCCATCTGGGCCACCACAAAACCCAGCGGCGGTGCCTCCGGCTGGGGCGGCTTGGGGGTCTTGGGCCCGCGCCGGTTGCGCCCCTTGGGCGCGCGCCAGACCTTGCAGTTGGGATGCAGACCGGTGCCCTCATCGTTCAGCAGCGGGTGCAGACCTTTGGCACTGCAGAAGCTGAACTGCAGGGGCACAGGCCGGAAGTCGCTCATCACCAGGCGGGTGGGCCCATGCACCCGCTCGATCCAATCGGTGAGCTGACCGGCATTGGCCACCGTGGCTGAGAGCGCCACCAGTTGCACGGCCGGAGGGCAGTGAATGATCGATTCCTCCCAGACGGTGCCCCGCTGGGAGTCGTTCATGTAGTGGCACTCATCGAGCACCACCGCTTCCACATCCGCCAGCGGGTCATCGCCCTGATCCGCCTCGGCGTAGAGCATGTTGCGGAAGATCTCCGTGGTCATCACCACGATTGAGGCCTCTCGATTGACCGTGAGATCGCCTGTCATCAGACCGACGCGCTCAGCGCCGAACTGCTCGCGGAAATCCCGCAGTTTCTGGTTTGAGAGGGCCTTCAGCGGAGTCGTATAGAAGACCTTCTGGCCATGGGCCAGCGCCCGGTGAATGGCGTATTCACCCACCAGGGTTTTTCCTGAGCCGGTGGGTGCACTCACCACGACCGAATGCCCCTGATTGAGGGCATCAATGGCCTCCAGCTGAAAGTCATCCAGGCTGAAGGGAAACAGCTGATCCAGGGGCGGCACGGCGGCGGCGGGATCGGAGGTGCCGGGGGCCTGGGTGCTGCTGGGCATAAGAAGATCCTATGGGCTCCAGACCAGCGGGCAAACTGAAGCGATCACTTGCGTGCAGCACGGGTTGGCCAATCCGGGCCCAGGCGATCCACTGGTGCCTCTGGCCACGGCGCTAGAGGCTCTTGCCCCGGAGCGGCGGCGTCAGCTCCGCCCCCTGCAACCCAGCGGCCGTGCGGCGCTGAGCGCGGGCCCTGGGGAACCACCGCTGCTGGATCTCGCCAGCAACGACTACCTGGGACTGAGCCGTCACCCCCGGCTTCAAGAGGCGGCTCAAAGGAGCATCGAACGCGATGGTGTGGGTGCGGGTGCCTCTCGCCTGGTCAGCGGCAGCCGGCCCATTCATCAGGATCTGGAAGAGGAGCTCGCCCGCTGGCTGGGGCGCGAGCGGGTCCTGCTCTATCCCAGTGGCTTTCAGGCCAACCTGGCCGCCGTGCAAGCCCTGGCTGATCGCCGCAGCCTGGTCCTCGCCGATCGCCTGATTCACCATTCCCTGCTGGTGGGGGTTCAGGCCAGCGGGGCTCGCCTGCAGCGTTTCCGCCACAACGACCTCGGGGACCTGGAACGCAAGCTGCAGCAGGCCCGCCAAGGCGATGGAACGCAACGGCTGCTCGTGATCAGCGAGAGCCTCTTTTCCATGGAAGGCACCTCGCCCGAGGTGCGCCGGCTCACTGAGATCTGCCAGCGCTACGGCGCCGCCCTACTGCTCGATGAGGCCCACGCCTTGGGGGTTCTGGGCGAGGGAGGACGGGGCCTCGGCAGTGGCGAGGCCGGCATCCAACTGATCAGTGGCACCTTCGGCAAGGCCTTTGGCAGTGGCGGCGCGTTCCTGGCGGGCGATGCACTCCTGGGGGAATGGCTGCTGCAGCACTCCGGCCCATTCCGCTACACCACGGCCCTGGCTCCGCCGCTGGCGGCGGCGGCCCTGGCCGCGTTGCGGCTGATCCAGGAACGGGAACCCCAGCGCCGAGCCCTGCTGGAGCGCGCTGAGCACTGGCGCGGCGCGCTGGAGGCCGCCGGCTGGCACAGGCCAGCAGGATCAGGCCCGATCCTGCCGCTGCTGGTGGGGGACGACGCCCGCAGCCTGGAGCTCCAACAGCGGCTGGAGCAGCAAGGGCTGTTGAGCGTGGCCATTCGGCCTCCGACCGTGCCGGCCGGAACCGCCCGACTGAGGCTGGTGCTGCGCCAGGACCTACCGGAGGGCAGTCTGGAGCGATTGCTTCAGGCCCTGGGTTCACCATGAGTTCACCCAGCTCAACCCACCTGATCGGCATGCATGGCTGGGCTGGGGACCAGCGCAGCTGGATGCCCTGGGCAGAACTCGCCCAGCAACGGGGCTGGGGCTTCAGCTGCGGAGAGCGGGGCTACGGAGGTTTGGAGCCCCAAGACCCCCATTGGCCCGCCAGCAGCCAGCGGCGAATCGTGATTGCCCATTCCCTAGGGCCACACCTGATGGCGGAGGCGATCTGGCAGCAGGCCACCGGCGCCGTCCTGCTGGCCAGCTTTGGCCGTTTTGTGCCCGCTGGGCGAGCCGGACGTCCCCTGCAGATGGCCCTCCGTTCCATGCGCCAACGCCTGGAAGCAGGCGAAGCAGCCCCCCTTCTGCGGGAGTTTCTGGCCCGTGCAGCGGAGCCCCAATCCGCAGACCTGCTGCCCAGCGGGCCCCTGGAGCAAGGGATCAGCGCCAAGGGCCTGGAGCGACTCCTGGCTGATCTCCAGCGCTTAGAGGTCAGCCGCGGCCTGCCCCCCGGCTTTCCTGCCCAAGGGCCCGTGCTGATCGTGGAGGCGGCGCAGGATCAAATCGTTGCTCCCGAGAGCCGGGCCGCCCTGCGGGCGGAGCTTCCTGCCGCCAGCGTCTGGACACGCGAGGGCCTGGGCCACTCCCTCCTCGATCCGAGCCTGCCCAAGGACGTGCTGAGCTGGATCGACGCTGCCTGTGACTGAACCGCTGGCCCCATTCAGTGCGGCCGTGAACGGCTGCTTCAGCCAGGGCGCGGCGGCCTACGACAGCAACGCCCGCCTGCAGAGGGGCATCGCAGCCCGACTCGAGGGCCTCTGCCGGCGGCGCGCCCTGCCGTTACCGCCCGGGCCCCGGGCCGACCTCGGGGCTGGCAGTGGTCTGCTGAGCCGGGCCCTGGAGCGGGCCCTAGGCGGCCCGTCTTTCCTGCGGGTGGATCAGTGCGCGGCCCTGCTGGAGCAGGAATCTCTGGTGCCCCAACAGCGCTGGGACCTCAATCAAGGCCTGCCCCTGGAGCTCCGCGACGCGGCCTGCCTGGCGTCCAGCTTTGCCCTGCAGTGGCTGGAGCAACCCCAGGAGCAACTGGAGCACTGGTGCAGCTGCGTGCAAGCGGGGGGCTGGCTGCTGTTGGCGGTGCCCACCAGCGGCAGTTTCCCCATCTGGAAAGAGGCCGCCTTGAACGCCGCGGTGCCCTGCACCGCCTTGGTGCTTCCAGAGGCACAACCCCTGATCGCGACGGCCGAGGCCCAACTCGAGCTGGTCTGCCAGCAGCAGCTGCGCTTCAGCCGGCCCAACCCCGGCGGCCTGCGCTTCCTGCAACAGATCAAGGCGATCGGAGCCCAGGCCAGCCGCGGCCCGCAGCTGCCGGCGGGGCAACTGCGGAGGCTGCTGCGTCACTGGCCGGGGCCGGAGCAGGCGATCCTTTGGGAAGTGCTGCTGCTGATCGGCCAAAAACGATGACAGCCCTTCCCCGTCGACTGGTGGTCTGCGGCACTGACACCGATGTCGGCAAAACCGTCGTGAGTGCACTGCTGGTGCAGGGACTCCAGGCGAGCTACTGGAAACCGGTGCAGTGCGGACTGGAGCAAGGCGAGGGCGACCGCGACCGGGTGCAGCGCTGGTTGCAGCTGCCGCCGCAACGGGTCCTGCCCGAGGCCTATCGCCTCAGCGCACCGGTCTCGCCCCACTGGGCCACGGAACGGGAGGGCGTGCCTGCGATCAGCGCGGAGCAGCTGGCTATTCCAGCCGTGGAGGGGCCCCTGGTGGTGGAGACCGCCGGCGGGCTGCTGGTGCCCCTGCGGCTGGATCTGCTCCAGATCGAGATGCTGCAGTCCTGGGCACTGCCGGTGGTGCTGGTGGCGCGCTCAGGCCTGGGCACCTTGAACCACACGCTGCTGTCCCTCGAAGCGCTCAACCGTCGCCAGATTCCCGTGGCGGGGGTGCTGCTCAATGGGGAGCCGCACCCCAACAACGCCAACACGCTGCAGGCCCTCGCCGGCGTTCCTGTCCTTGGATGCCTACCGCCCTTGGCGAGGATCGACGGGCCAGCACTCCAACAGCAATGGCACGCCCTGGACTTGGTCCATAAGCTCAAGGCATAAGGACCTGGCCATGAAGCCTTCTCATCTAGCGGTGACTGTGACGGTGGCCGCGCTCTGCACCGGCATCTTGGTGCTGTTCACCGATCTGGAGCTATCGGTGGTGCGCTGGTTCAACTGCGGGCCCCTCTCGAGCTTGAGCGAGGACCAAAGCGAGGTCTGCAAACGACAGCTCTAAACCTGTCGAGCCCTGATCGGGCAGTACCCGCTGAGCACCGAGACGTTGTTCTCGGCCAACGCCAATGGCCAACCCTGGCGGAGTTGGTCATGAATCTGCTCAATCTGGCGGGCGTTCCAGCCGCGGGATTCCAGCTGTACCCGCACGCTCTGCCATTGGCCTTCGGCAAAGATCTCACGACCAGTCCAGGCCCGGCTGGCACGGGAGGGATCCAGATCCTGGGATTGCAGGAATCGATTGGACTGTCGCGGTTGCCGCTCGCGCAGGTGCTCGCGCGGGGCATGGCGGTGGGGATGGCGGTCCATCACGCCTGAAAAGCACCGGGTGGGTCTGCTTTCAGGATGGCAAGTGGCGCGGCGCCTGTCAGGGGCCCGCCAGGATCGCCGACTCCACATCGGCGCGGCTGAGGCCATAGGGGAACTGGCGCTGCACCCGATCGGATCCTGCACCCCAGCGGACGCTGAGGTCTTCAACCCCCAATTCGATCTCGGCGCTCCAGGCCGCTGTGCTCAGATCCCAGAGGCAGGAATGGGCGCCCCGCTGGACCGCCCCCAGATCAGCCAGCCAGAGTTCCAGGCTGGGCAGCGGGTGGTTGTAGAGCGGCATCTGAGGGGAGGGCAGATCCGACATCCACAACACGGGGCGGGTTGGTCATCTCAGTTTGCCCACCGGCCACCAGCCAGCTGGGGGGCTTCAAGAATTCCGCGCCTCGGGACCAGGCCAGCCCCACCCCCAGCACCAGGCTGAAAGCGACCGCCAAAGCGAGCAGCAACAAGGCCAACCACTCGCCGCCTGAGAGGGCGCGGCGCACAGGCACCGGCTTGACGGGCGCAGCTGCCGTAAGGCGCTTGGCGGGCTGCACGGCCCGCAAGGTGGCGTCGTAGGTGCGGCGCCGGTCCGGATCGCTCAGGGTCAGGTAGGCCAGCTGCAGGCGCCGAAAGGCCTCCCGGGCTTCGCCCTCCGGCAACTCGGTGGTGTCGGGGTGATAGCGCTTGCTCAGGCTGCGAAAGGCCTGCCGCAGCTCCTGAGTGGTGGCCTCAGGCGGAATGTTCAGCAGCTCGTAGTGGTTGGCAGCTGCCACCTGACGGCACCGGGTCTGTTGGATCCTAGAGAGGTTGCCGATGTCAGCCGCGGGCATGCCAGCTCCAGAGCAAGCACTGTGGGAGGCCCTGGGCTGGAGCCCGAGCGCGGCGCAATTGGAGCTGTTGCAGCACCTGCAAGAGGAACTGCGCAGCTGGAACAGTCGCGTCAATCTGACCCGACTGGTGGAAGGCGATGACTTCTGGATCACCCAGGTGTTCGACAGCCTCTGGCCCCTGGTATCGCGGCTGCGAAGCAACCCTGAGGCCCCGCTGCGCTGCATCGATGTGGGCACCGGCGGTGGCTTCCCCGGTCTGGCGGTGGCCATTGCCTTCCCGCAAGCGCACCTGACCCTGGTGGATTCAGTGGGCCGCAAGACCCAGGCCGTGCAGGCGATGGCCGAGACCCTGGGACTGCAGGATCGCGTGGAGCTGCGCTGCGAGCGCATCGAGCTGACGGGCCGCCAGAAGCGCTGCCGCGGTCAGTTCGACCTCGCCATGGCGAGAGCCGTCGCCGCTGCACCGGTCGTGGCCGAATACCTGGTGCCCCTGCTCGCGCCCAAGGGGGAAGCCCTGCTCTACCGCGGCCAGTGGAGTGAGGGCGATCAACGGGATCTCGAGGCCGCGATCCAACCCCTGAAAGCCACGATCACAGGCCAACAGCAGCGCGATCTTCCCGGCGGCCGAGGACAACGCACCGCCATCGTGCTGCAGGCACTCGAGAGCTGCCCGAAGACCTACCCAAGGGCCGTGGGCATTCCCAGCAAATTTCCGCTCGCCGGAGGTGGCACCTAGGCGCTAAGCATCCATCAGACGCCGGCCGGCGCTGCCCCCCACCCGGCTGCGCAGGGCCCTCAGCAACGGTGGGATCTGGGTTGCCCAAGGGCTCTCGGCCAAGACAGCGAGGAGTTCGGCCTCATCCACCTGCTGATCAAGGGCATCGGCATTGGCACCCGGGAACCAATGGCTCCCCGCTCCGAGCAGGCCATAGCGGGCGCGGGCGTAGCTCTCCAGATCCCAGGCCTCCAGAAGGTTGTGCAACCAGAGCAAGGTGGGCAGGTTGATCTGCCCTGGGGTGTCCTGCCAGGCCGGCAGTCCCTGCTGCCAGCTCTCCAGCCAGGCATCGCCGAGGGCTTCGCGACGTGCCTGCTCCAATCGGCGAACAATGGGCGGCAAGAGCTCGGCGGCCTGCGGTAACAACGCCAAGGCCTGCAGATGCAGATCCAGATCCGAGGGTTTTGCGGCACCAACGCTGATGGTGTGCACCCCAGGCGCACTCAGACAAAAGAGATCGTTGAAGACGATGGGATGCAAGGGCGCACAGAGCTCCAGCAGGCGCGCCGAGGGACTGTGCAGGTGGCCACCCTTGTCGGTGGGGCTGATCACAAACACCCCCATGTCATGGGCCATGGCCGCCTCAATGGCAGGCCGGTTGTCCTGACGAATGAAGTACCAGTGCAGGTTGACGTAATCGAAGGCATCGCTCTCGATCGCCTCGAGGATCAGCGGCAGCGGGGCATGGGTGGAGAAGCCCACGTGTCCCACCCGGCCCTGGGCCTGCCAGCGCCGCACCACCTCAAGGCAACCGCCAGGCCGGAGGGTCTGCGCGAGGTGCTCGCCCTCGTTGATGCCATGGATCGCCAAGAGATCGACCCGATCCACCGCGAGCCGCTCAAAGCTCAAGGCCAACTCGGCCTCAAAGGCAGCGCTGTCGGCGTGGGGGGGAACTTTGGTCTGGAGAATCCGCTTCGGATCGCTCACCTGGGGCAGTAGCCATCCCAGCTGTCGCTCGGAACTGCCGTAATGGCGCGCTGTCTCGAGATGGTGAAACCCACAGGCCACGGCACGCTCAAGGGTGGCGCGCAGGTTGTCCTGGCTGTCAGCGCTGATCTGGTCGGCAGGCAGATCAGTCCAGCTCTGCTGGAAGCGCATCCCGCCCAGCGAGAGCAGCGGCATGGCCAACTCGGTGCGGCCGAAACGACGGCACGGCAACACCGTCAAGAGGCCTCCCGACGGGGCAGGGTGCGACGGCCGCGGCTGGGGGTGGGCAAGCCCAAAGGTTGAAGCTCCTGCTGCAGGGTCTGCTCCTGCAGGCCAGGCAGGTCCTCATAACTCACCCAGTGGATGCAGTCGACCGGGCAGGTATCGATCGCTTCTTGAATCGTCTCCGTGCTGTCGCCGTCCTGACGAATTGCCCGGGAGCGGCCCCAATCAGCCTCGACCACAAAGGTGTTCGCGGCCACGTGGGCGCAGTAACGGCAGCCAATGCAAACCACCTCATCCACCCAAACGGCTTTCTGCCGCAGGGCTCCACCGAGGACGGGCTCCTTGCCGCTTCGTTCAACGGGAGCCGCGGAGGGGACGCTGAAGGCTGCTGCTGGGTCGTGGGCGCCCATGGCCGAGAACCGGCAGGGGGCTCAGCCGTCCCAGCGAGTCACCACCAACTCGATGGTGCCGTCCTGTTCCTGACGCTGCTCGCTGACCTGGAAACCCTCCTGCTCTGAGGCGGCCAGGATGCTGCGGAGGGCGTAGCGCTGGGTGAGCTTGGCGAGGAAACGCTCCACAGGGATCGGCTGGGACCAGAGATCCAGGTCAGCCACCAACTCGTAGCTGCCCGTGGCGGCATTCCAGCGGAACCCAAGATCGCCCGATCCCTCCGAAGGAACCGTCAAATCAGCGGTCACGGTCTGGCCGCGGTAGCCGCGCACCTGGCGCTCGCCTTCGCTGGGGGTGTGGCCCAGGTCTTTGAGGGCATCAATCAGAGCGGTGCGATCGCGCAGTTCCGTTTTGACGGTGCTGAAGTGCGACATCAGGAGACCTGGGACGTAAGGGTCTGCTCAGGCATCACCGTGTTGGCCTGGCCTTGGAAGGCTTCTGAGGTGGGCTGGCGCTGTTGCACGACGCCAAGCTTGGACTCAATGCGTTCGGTGAGCTGCTCACAACCGACACCAGAGATGCCCTCCACGACCTCTTCCACGCGACCATCGGGTCGAATGCGAAAGCGAATCGTCTGCTGGGCCATCCCGGAATCGGGCGGTGTGGGGGGATGCTAGCGGCGTCCGCCGCAGGCTGACTGACCCCGTCAGATCAAGCCAACAGGCCTTCATCGACCAGGGTTTGCAACCGCTCCAGCACCAGGGGATTCTCGAGTTGCTCCAACGCCAGCCGGGCCTCATCGCGCACGGCCAGATCGGCGTCCTGGAGCATGGCGTTGATCAGGGCCTCCACCACCTCTTTCTGACGGGGCTCCACCAGATCGCCATACAGGCGCCCCAGGGACCAGGCGCTGTTGCTGCGCACCACCGGTTCGCTGTCAATGCGCAGGGCCAGCAATAACTGTCCAGCGGCCTGATCGGCTTTAGCCAGGCCGGTCGCGCCCGCATCGGCCAGGGAGCTGGCCGCCCAAAGACGCACCGCTGCGATATCGGTTTCCAGGGCCCGGATCAGGGGGTTCATCACCGGGGCATCCGGGTAGCTGCTCAGGCTCCAGGCCACCGCCTTGCGCACATATCCGTTGCTGTCGTTCTGCAGCAGGGCCAACAGCGGGGAGAGGGCCTGCAGGTCGGGATTGCGGCCCAGGGCATAGACAGCACTCATCCGAATGATCGGGCAGCTGGCCTCCAGCAGAGGCAGCAACTTGGCCGGCGCGCGGGGATCGCGGTGTTCACAAAAGATGCGCAGACCCTGCATCCGCTCGTCGTGGGACCCCTCCAGCAGGGTCAGGCCCAGATCACATTCAGCGGCCACATCAGCAGCGGCGACCTCGATGGCCTCCAGCTCATCGAGGGGATCGCCCAGCAGCTCCTCGGCCAACTCACGGGCCAGCATCTCTGGGTCCAGAGCCAGCTCTGCCGGGCTTTGCGAGGACTCGGGAAATGGGCCTGTCATGGGGCGATCGTAGGGGCCTGAGCCCGTTCGGTCCGCTCAGCTGATCGGGGCCGGTGCAGCCATATCTCCGGGCAGCCAGATCCTGGCGCTGACCGCGAAGAGGGCCAAACCAAACAAGAGAACAATGGCCGCCGGCAGCAGGGTTGAGCGAAAGAACTGCATGAACGGAGCCGGTACTGAGGCCAATTCTGCCGATCCAGCTGCCACGCCTAGGGTGCCGCCAACCGAATCGCGCGCCGATGCCCAAGGCCGATGGGACCGTTCGCCGCCTGAGCGCGGTCGCCGCAGAAGGAGTGGCCAGCGGCACCCCCTACATGGTCGGGACCAAGCTGCTGCAGGGCTGGTTGACGGCCACGGGGGTACCGCTCGGGCTGATCGGCCTACTGGCCTACGCCGAACTGCCCTACACCTTGAAGATGATCTGGGCCCCGGCCCTGGATCGCTGGCCCATCGCCTGGCCGGACCGCCGGCGCGGTTGGCTACTGGTGCTGCAGCTGCTGCTGGTGGCCGTGATCGCGGCGATGAGCCTGCTCAAGCCCGGACCGGATCCGGCCCGGCTCACGGCGATCGGTGTCATGGCCTTGGTCCTGGCGGTGGTGAGTGCCACCCAGGACATCGTGGTGGATGCCTACCGCACCGATCTGCTGCCCGACGCAGAGCGGGGCGCGGGCGCGGCCGCCACCAACCTGGGCTACCGGGGCGCGATGTTGGCCATTGGAGCGGGCGGCTTCATCCTGGCGGAGCGCAACGGTTGGCCCATGGCCTTTTTGGCCTCCGCCGCCTTGATGCTGCTGGTGATCCCCTTCACCCTGGGCGCCCCCAAGCTGCCGCCCATCCAGCACCAGGTGAGCAGCCTTCGCCAGGCCGTGGTCGGCCCAGCCCGGGAATTTCTGCACCGCACCGGGCGGGGAAGGGCCCTGATGTTGCTGGCGCTGGTGCTCCTCTACCGCTGGCCCGATGGTCTGCTCAATGTGATGGCCGTGCCCTTCTTGATCCAGAAGGGCTTCTCACCGGCCCTGGTGGGTTCGGTGCTGGCCGGCTGGGGCATCGGGGCCACCATCGTGGGCACGATCCTTGGGGGCCTTCTGTTCAGCCGCCTCGGCATGAACCGCTCCCTGTGGATCTTTGCCGTGGTGGGGGCGGCGGGCAACCTGGCTTACTGGGCCCTGGCCAGCTTCGATGGCGGCATCAACGCCCTGCTGCTGGCCGTCGGGCTGGAGAACATCGGCGGCGGACTGGTGGGGGCGGCCTTTGTGGCCCTGCTGATGAGCCTCTGCAATCCGCGCTTCTCAGCCACCCAATACGCCCTGCTCTCGGGGGTCTACGCCTTGAGCCGCTCCGTGCTCTCCGGGCAGGCGGGGTTTGTGGCTGAAGGGGTGGGCTGGAGCAGCTTTTTCCTGCTGACCGCAGCCGCCTCCCTTCCCGCCTTCCTCTTGATGACCTGGCTGACCCCCTGGAACGGCTCGGGCGCCAAGGGGGCCTTTGATCCCAGCAAGGATCCGACCTAAGCCCCGGGGCCTGCCGGTTGCAGGCTGCCTTCCAGACGGCGGCGGAGTTGCCCGCAGGCCGCATCGGCATCGAGTCCGCGGCTGGCGCGAACACTCACGGCCACATGGCGATCCTGGAGGGCGCGGCGGAAGGCCTCAACGGCCTTGGGCGTGGGGCGCTTGAACTCCTCTTCCGCGATGGGGTTATAGGCAATCAGATTGACGTGGCTCTGGAATCCCCGGAGCAACTGCGCCAGGGCCGCCGCGTGGCGGGGCTGATCGTTGAGTCCGCCTAACAGGATGTATTCGAAGCTGACGCGACGGCCGGTGATGGCGACATAGCGGCGGCAATCCTCCAGCAACGCCTCAATGGGATAGGCGTGGGCCGTTGGGATCAGCTCTTCGCGCAGGGCCTGATCGGGCGCATGCAGGCTGACCGCCAGGGTGAACTGAGCCCGGCCCAAGCGCTCCAGGGCCAATTCCGCCAGGCGAGGCAGGGTGCGGGGCACCCCGACGGTGCTGACCGTGATCTGCCGCTGGGCCATGCCCAGGTCCGTGCAGAGGCAGTCGATCGCCGCCAACACGGCCTCAATGTTCAAGAGGGGTTCACCCATGCCCATGAAGACCACATGGCTGGGCCGTTGATCCATGGCCTCGCGCACGCTCAAGACCTGGTCGACGATTTCGTGCACGGACAGGGAGCGCTGCAGGCCACCCTTCCCCGTGGCGCAGAAGCGGCAGGCCATCGGGCAGCCCACCTGAGAGCTCACGCAGACCGTCAGGCGACCCTCAGCCGGGATGCCGACGGTTTCGATGCTCAGGCCCTCATGGGTTCCCAGCAGCAACTTGGTGGTGCCATCGCTGGCGATGCTGCGGTGCAACTCGCGGGAGCGCCCCATCCAATCCAAGGCGCCCGCAGGGGGATGGGCCGCGAGATGGTCGCGGAAGGCCTTGGGGAGCACCGAGACCGCTTCAAGGCTGCGGGCCCCCTTCGCATAGATCCAGTCATGGAGTTGCCGGCCGCGGAAGGCCGCCTGCCCATGCTCTTTCGCCCACTGCTCCAGAGCAGAAAGGCCCATCCCCAGCAGGGGACGGGCCTCGGGTGCGGTAGCCGCGGGCTCTGACATCAGGGCCAAATCAACAGGCCATGACCCAGCTGGTACTCCACCGCCACCAGGGCGATGAAACCAAGCATCGCCAGCCGGCCATTCAGCCGCTCGGTGTGGGTGTGGAAGCCGTAGCGGGGAAGACGCCGCTGCGGAACGAGCTTGGGCTGAATCATGGCCGTCATGGGGTGTGCGGGTGAAGCGAGCCGATCACTCGTCGGCAAGCAGACCTTCGTCCTGGAGGCCTTGGAGGGCTTCAGGATCAGCGATCAGCTCTTCCTCGAGACCTTCTTCCACGGTGGGGCGGGTGAAGGCAGCGGTGGTGCTGGCACTGGCCTCAATGCCGTGACGGCTGCGGGTGGCCTCGAGATCCGCATCGGAGGGATCGTCGAGCAGGGCACCGGCGCTGGCGGCTGAGGGGGCTGCAGGCATGTCCACCGTGTAGTCGGGACGCAGGTTCTGCATCCGGCGGTAGTTCATCGCATCCTCATCAAGGATGTCGGGATGCGGACCGGCCTCGGCGCGCAGCTCCTCTTCGAAGCCGCTGAAGCCGGTACCGGCAGGGATCAGGCGACCAATGATCACGTTCTCCTTGAGGCCGCGCAGCCAGTCGCTCTTGCCCTCGATGGCCGCTTCCGTCAGCACCCGGGTGGTCTCCTGGAAGGAGGCAGCCGAGATGAAGCTGTCGGTGTTCAGAGAGGCCTTGGTGATGCCGAGCAAGACGGGGGTGAACTCGGAGGGAGCACCACCGGTGATCGCCATGGCGCTGTTGACCTGCTCCACCTGGCGGAGCTCGATCAGCTCACCGGGCAGGAGGGTGGTGTCACCGGCGTCCTCGATCCGCACCTTGCTGGTCATCTGACGAACAATCACCTCGATGTGCTTGTCGTCGATGGTCACGCCCTGGGACTTGTAGACGTTCTGCACTTCCTGCACCAGGCGGAACTGCAGCTTGGAGATGGCCTCCATGGCCGCCTCCAGGGTGGGCTTGCGGCTGCGCAGATCTTCGAAGAAGCACTCCAGCAGCTCGTGGGGGTTGATGGGTCCATCGGTCAGGAGCTCACCAGCGCTGACCTGCTGGCCATCGCTGACCATCACGTTCCGGCCCAGCAGGATCGGGTAATCGGTGATGGCGTCATCGGACTCGATCACCGAGACGGTGACGGAGTCGTCGTCGTCGCCCTGCTTGATTTGGACGGTGCCGGACTTGCGGCAAAGAATTGCGGATTCGCGAGGACGACGGGCCTCGAGGAGTTCCTCAATACGGGGAAGACCCTGCACGATGTCACCGGTCTTCTGGCGCTCAAACACCAGCAGGGCCAGGGAGTCACCGCGCTGGACCAGTTCTCCGTCGCGAACGTGGAGAACGGAGTCAGGCGACACCATGTAGGGACGGCCCAGGCGGATCGTGACGCTGTTGCCAGCAACGCTTTCCACCTGACCACAGCAAGGTGCTTCGACGCCCTTCGCCAGCAGGTCGCCGTCGACCAGACGCTGACCCACGCTCACCTCGGCCTTGGCGGAGCCCAGGTCGATGCTGCGGGTGTCGCTCTCACGCTCGACGATCAGACGACGAATCGGCTCACCTTCGACCAGATCGGGCAGCTGGACCACACCGTCTTCCTTGCAGAGGATCTGCGTGGTGGCCACCACGTCGCCGGCCTTGACGGCATCACCGTCGTTCACGGACAACTCGGTGTGGGTGGAACCGTGGCTGGCGTCGGAGAGGGTGTCACGGCGCACCAGCAGGCTCTCGAGAATCACCAACTGGAGACGCTCAATCGTCTTGGCGCGCTTGTCGGCCACAGCTTCCACATCCACCGTCATCTGAGGGGTGGTGTCGAAGGTCTCGAGGATCAGCTGCGTCCGCAGCAGTTCCACGCCCTCAACGCTCTTGATGAGTTCGCCGTCCTTGAAGGCCAGACGCTGGGTGGCCTTGAGGCCCAGGCTGGGACCGTTCTTCTGGGTCACGCTGCCGAGTTCAGGCAGGTGAGCCTCATCGGGAATGCGGTACTCCTCGACGGGACGGAGCAGCAGCGCACCACCATCGGCGGTATCGACGGCCTCGACGAAGACCATGGCGTCGGCCTTCAGTCCCTTGGCGATTTCCTCGCCGGGGTTGACCAGCTTGCCGTCGCTGTAACGGGCAACGACCTTGGCATCTGAGACGTGGTGGAGCTTGCCGGAGCGAACGATGATCTCGCGAAGAATGTCGTTCTTCTGGGTCACCGTCACGATGCCGGCGGTCTGGCTGAAGATGTCCTTCACCACCTCGGTGCCGGCCTCGATCCACTGGCCGTCCTCGATCATCAACAGGGAGATGTCCTTGTTGATCTCGTGGGTTTCCTGGGGGATCCAGAGCAGGGTGCCGCCCTTGTTGACCTCGTAGCCGTTCTTGGCACTGCGGGCCTTCTTGATCGCCAGACCAGGGGCGAATTTGACGATGCCACCGGTCTGGGTGCGGAAGCGGTCATCAGCCAGTTCGGCGATCACCTCACCGTTGCCGATCTTGGTGCCGGGGTGGGTGTTGAGGCGATAGCGAATGCTGTCTTTGCCCTCCAGATGCCAGAGCTCACCGGCATGGGTTGATTCACCCACCAGCTTGCAGTCCTTCAGGGTGAGGCTGGCGGTGACGATCTGCACTTCGCGGGAGTCACCAGCGCTTTCACGCAGGCGCACGGCACCGCCGTACTCGCTCACCAGACGGCTCTCGGCCAGCACTTCACCGGTGGTGACCTTGCTGTTGCCCTTGATCACCGGCTGAGCATTGGGCGGAAGGTTGTAGACGTCGCCGCTGTAGACCCACATCCGACCCAGACGCTGGGCCTTGAGGGTGATGTTGCCCTGACGGTCCGTGACCTCCTTGGGCTGGATGGCATCCTCGTAGCGCACCTGACCTGCCAGGTCGCAGATGACGTCCTTGGTGGCCTTCTCGACGCTCTTCTTGACGGCAGCACCAGAGGAAATCTGAGCCAGCATCGTGTCGGCGGGCACCTCAGAGGCGTCGGCGACAAACAGCAGGGAGCCGGAGGTGATCGACAGCTTCTGGGGCTTGCCGCTGCCGCTGGGCTTCACCGTCAGGGTGAAGTCGGTTTCAGCGATTTGAGCTTCCACACCGTGGGGGGTACGGAAGGGACGCACACGGGACTTGGCGCCGTATTCAATGGTGCCCGCCACCTGGGAGCGAACCACGCCGGTCTCGGCGGTGGACACACCACCGGTGTGGAAGGTCCGCATGGTGAGCTGCGTTCCAGGCTCACCGATGGACTGAGCAGCAACGATGCCGACGGCTTCGCCGAGATCCACCAGCTGGTTGTGGGCCAGAGCCCAGCCGTAGCACTTACGGCACACCGAACGGGCGGCCTCACAGGTCAACGGCGAGCGCACCACCACGGTCTTCACACCAGCGGCTTCAATGCGCGCGGTGGTCGGGGCGTCGATCTCGCCATCGCGATCGACGATCAGGTTGCCCTCGCCATCGAGCACAGGCTCAGCGGCGAGTCGACCCACCAGCTTGGCGGCGTAACGACCTTTCTCATCCGCATTGATGGGAATGCCGCGGGTGGTTCCGCAATCGTCTTCGCGGACGATCACGTCCTGGGCCACGTCCACCAGACGACGGGTCAGGTAACCGGAGTCCGCGGTACGCAGAGCGGTGTCCACCAGACCCTTACGGGCGCCGTAGGAAGAGATGACGTATTCGGTGACCGTCAGGCCTTCGCGGAAGTTGGTGCGAATCGGAAGGTCAATAATTTCGCCCTGGGGGTTGGCCATCAGGCCGCGCATACCCACCAGCTGACGCACCTGGGACATGTTGCCCCGGGCCCCTGAGTTGGCCATCATCCAGACCGAGTTCAGGGGATCGTTCTCGTTGAAGTTCTTCTTGACTTCTTCGACGAGACGCTCGTTGGTTTCAGTCCAGGTGTCGATGACCTTGGTGTGACGCTCCACCTCGGTGATTTCACCCAGGCGATAGCGCTCCTCGGTATCGGTGATCTGCTGCTCCGCCTCTTCGAGCAGACGGGCCTTTTCTCCAGGAATGCGCAGGTCATCCACGGAGATGGAGACGGCGGCCTGAGTGGCGTAGTGGAAGCCCAGATCCTTGAGCTCGTCAGCCAGGGAGGCTGTGGCGGCCGTGCCGTGGTTCTTGTAGGCCCACGCCATCAAGTTCCGCAGTTGCTTCTTGTCGATGGTGCGGTTGCGGAACACCGGAGCCGCTTTGCTCAAAGGGGCGTTCGCGGGTGCCACTGCGGGGGCTTCAGCGGCCTTCTTGCTGGATTTCTTGCTGGACTTTTTGGAGGGAGTGGCGGTCATGGCTGCGCGCGAAGAGGGTTAAGGAAGAGCGAATTACGTCCGGGGTCTCAGGCGGCTGCCACCGCGTCGATGATCGTGCTGTTCATCACCACACGGCCCACGGTGGTGAGCAGATAGCGGCTGATCAGAGCACCGTCCTCATCAAGACGATCGCGGCGATAGAGCCACTGCTCGATGCGGGTGCCATCGCTGAGGGTCTCCTCTTTCACGGGCTCGTTGCCCTCACCGTCGGTCTCAACTTCACCGTTGAAGCGCACCCAGACCCAGTCATGCATGGTCAGGTGCTTCTCTTCGAAGGCATTGAGCACGTCCCGCAGACCCGCGAAGGTGCGGCTGCGATCACCGAACTCAGGCTTGACGCCGGTGGGCTGAACTGCCGTCAGGTAGTAGGCGCCGAGCACCATGTCCTGGGACGGGGTGATGATCGGGTCGCCCGTGGCGGGCGAGAGGATGTTGTTGCTGGCCAGCATCAACATGCGGGCCTCGGTCTGAGCCTCAATGGCCAGGGGCACGTGGACGGCCATCTGGTCACCGTCGAAGTCAGCGTTGAACGCCGGGCAGACCAGCGGGTGCAGCTGGATGGCGCGGCCATCCACCAGCTTGGGCTCAAAGGCCTGGATGCCGAGGCGGTGCAGGGTGGGAGCACGGTTCAGCAGGATCGGGTGACCATCGATCACCTCCTGCAGCACCTGCATCACCTCATCGTCGGCGCGCTGAATCAGCTTCTTGGCGGCCTTGATGTTGTTAACGATGTTCTGGCGGATCAGGCGATGGATCACGAACGGCTGGAACAGCTCGATCGCCATCTCCTTGGGCAGACCGCACTGGTGCATCTTCAGCTTCGGACCCACCACGATCACGGAACGACCGGAGTAGTCGACGCGCTTACCGAGCAGGTTCTGACGGAAGCGGCCCTGCTTGCCCTCGATGATGTCGCTCAGTGACTTGAGCGGGCGGTTGTTGGCACCCACCACGGTGCGGCCGCGGCGACCGTTGTCGATCAGGGCGTCAACGGCCTCCTGCAGCATCCGCTTCTCGTTGCGGACGATGATTTCGGGGGCCAGGATCTCCTGCAGACGCGCCAACCGGTTGTTCCGGTTGATGACGCGGCGATAGAGATCGTTGAGGTCGGAGGTGGCGAAACGGCCGCCATCGAGCTGCACCATCGGGCGCAGATCGGGGGGGATCACCGGGATCACATCCAGCACCATCCACTCGGGACGGGCGCCGGTGGCGATGAAGTTGTCGATCACGCGCAGACGCTTGATCAACTTGGCGCGCTTCTGGCCTTTGGATCCAGCGATCTCCTCGCGGAGCTCTTCAGCCACCACGGGCAGGTCGAGATCCTCGAGCAGCTGCTTGAGCGCCTCTGCACCGATGCCCACGGTGGGCTCGTTCTCGATCTCGGAGTCCTCGGCGTAGATCTCGTCTTCGATCTCCAGCCACTCGTCTTCAGTGAGCAGCTGCTTGTAGTTCAGGTCCTTGTGGTCGCCTGCATCGAGCACCACATAGCAGTTGAAGTAGACGATCTGCTCCACATCCCGCAGGGGCATGTCCAGCAGGATCGCCACATAGCTGGGGATGCCCTTCAGGTACCAAACGTGGGACACGGGGGCCGCCAGCTTGATGAAGCCCATGCGGTGACGACGCACCCGGCTCTCGGTGACCTCAACACCGCAGCGCTCGCAGACGATGCCGCGGTGACGCACCCGCTTGTACTTACCGCAGTGGCACTCCCAGTCTTTGGAGGGACCAAAAATCTTCTCGCAGAACAGCCCGTCCATCTCGGGCTTGAGGGTCCGGTAGTTGATGGTTTCGGGCTTGGTCACCTCGCCCACCACCTGACCGTTGGGCAGCGTGCGCTGCCCCCACTGCATGACCCGCTCGGGTGAGGCGAGCGTGATCTTGACGTAGTCGAAGTGGTTCTCGGTGCGGAGATTGCTGTTGGTCATGACCTGAGAGCGCGCGGAAGTCGAAGGGAACGGAACGGGTCAGCCAGGCGCCTGATACAGGCGGAGCTGGACTCGATCAGCGATCAGTCGTCGTCGTAATCCGCGACGCCGAGGGATTCGTAAGTGGGCCGGTTGGGGGTGCTGCGGCGAGGATTGACGTCCTGCATCAGGTCGACTTCCTCACCGGCATCGGTGTAGACCGCGATGTCGAGGCCCAGGGACTGAAGCTCGCGCATCAGCACCTTGAAGGACTCGGGGGTGCCAGGGCGCGGAATCGGCTTGCCCTTGACGATCGCGTTGAGCGCTTCGTTGCGGCCCTGCATGTCGTCGGACTTGACGGTGAGCAGTTCCTGCAGGGTGTAAGCGGCGCCGTAGGCCTCGAGAGCCCACACCTCCATCTCACCCAAACGCTGGCCGCCCTGCTGGGCCTTACCACCGAGGGGCTGCTGGGTCACCAGCGAGTAAGGACCGGTGGAACGGGCGTGGATCTTGTCATCCACCAGGTGCACCAGCTTGAGGATGTGGGCATAGCCCACGGTCACCGGCTGGTCGAAGGCTTCGCCGCTGCGGCCGTCGATCAGCTGGATCTTGCCGGGGTTCTCCGGGTCATAAACCCAATCCTTGCCGGGCTGCGACTTCGCAGCCTCGAGATAGGCCTGAACCGTGTTCTTGGAGGTTTCGGGGCCGTGCATTTCATCGAAGGGCACGACCTTGACGCGGCAGTCGAGGTGCGAAGCAGCCCAGCCCATCAGGCACTCGAACACCTGACCGACGTTCATCCGGCTCGGCACACCCAGGGGGTTGAGCACGATGTCGATGGGAGTGCCGTCGGGCAGGTACGGCATGTCTTCCAGGGGAAGGATGCGGCTGATGATGCCCTTGTTGCCGTGGCGGCCGGCCATCTTGTCGCCCACCTGGATCTTGCGGCGCTGCGCCACGTAGACCCGAACGACCATGTTGGCGCCGGGCGGCAGCTCATCACCCTGTTCACGGGTGTAGATGCGCACGTCGACGACGCGGCCGCGCTCCGTGCTGGGCACCCGCAGGGAGTTGTCGCGCACATCGCGGGCCTTCTCACCGAAGATCGCGCGCAGCAGCTTCTCTTCCGGGGGCTGATCGGATTCACCCTTGGGGGTCACCTTGCCCACCAGGATGTCGCCGCTCTCCACGTAGGCGCCCACGCGGATGATGCCCATCTCATCGAGGTTGCCCAGGCTCTCCTCGGCAACGTTGGGGATCTCGCGGGTGATCTCTTCAGGACCGAGCTTGGTCTGACGGGCTTCGATCTCGTACTTCTCGATGTGCACCGAGGTGTAGAGGTCATCGCGCACCAGGCGCTCGGACACCAGGATCGCGTCCTCGTAGTTGTAGCCCTCCCAGGGCATGTAGGCGATCAGCACGTTCTGACCAAGGGCGATCTCGCCGCCCTCGCAGGCCGAACCATTGGCCAGGACCTGACCGGCGATCACCGGATCGCCCAGCTTGACGATCGGACGATGGTTGAGGCAGGTGTCCTGGTTGGAGCGCTGGTACTTCTGCAGGTAGTGGGTGTGGTCGTTGCCCTCCTCATCGCGAATCACGATGGCGGTGGCATCCACAAAAGCGACCGTGCCATTCACCGTGGTGATCGGCACCATGCCGGAGTCGCGAGCCACCTGGGTTTCCAGGCCAGTGCCCACCAGAGGACGCTCAGGGCGCAGCAGGGGCACAGCCTGGCGCTGCATGTTCGAGCCCATCAGGGCACGGTTCGCGTCGTCGTGCTCCAGGAACGGAATCAGGGAGGTCGCCACAGAGATCACCTGAACCGGTGACAGCTGCACGTAGTCGACCTGCTCCGGAGGAACAGTTTCGAAGTCCTGGCGGTAGCGGACCGGCACCAGGTCCGCCTTGATGCGGCCATCGGCGTCAGTGGCCACGTCGCCAGGGGCGACGCGGCACTCGTCCTCCAGGTCAGCGGAGAGATAGATCGGATCGCCCTTCTTATGGACGATGCCGTCCTCAACCTTCCAGAACGGCGTCTCGATGAAGCCGTACTCGTTCACGCGGGCGTGGGTCGCCAGCGAACCGATCA
>JBMSIW010000012.1:0-23284 GCA_049418265.1 Vulcanococcus sp. | reverse complement strand
CGAGATCAGCGGCACCTCCCCCGACGGCCGCCTGGTGGAACTGATCGAGCTGAAGAACCATCCCTTCTTCACGGCCTGCCAGTACCACCCCGAATTCCTCTCGCGCCCCGGCCGGCCCCACCCCCTGTTCCGCGGACTGATCGAGGCCGCCCAGCAGCGGCTGCCCAGCAGCCCCAGCGAGGCCATCGGTCAGGGCAGGACCACCGCGACACCAGCGGCATGAGGGAAGCGGAGTCCAGGGACTCCCTCGCCCTGCCGGTGGTGGAAACCTTCCACTCGCTCCAAGGCGAGGGGATCCACGCGGGCCGCAGCGCCTTCTTCATTCGCCTGGGCGGCTGCCAGGTGGGCTGCAGCTGGTGCGACACCAAACACTCCTGGCCCCGGGAGGTGCACCCCCAGCGGAGCCTGAAGGAGCTGGCAGCTGAAGCCGCTCAGGCCGCAGTGGACGGCGCCGCTTTTGTCGTGATCACCGGCGGTGAGCCACTGGAGCACAACCTCACGCCGCTCTGCCAGGCGCTGCGCCCCCTGGGACTGCCCCTGCACCTCGAGACCAGTGGGGTGAATCCGCTGAGCGGTGACTTCGACTGGATCACGCTCTCGCCCAAGCCCCATCGCCGTCCCACCAACGAGCTGCTGGCGGCCTGCCATGAGCTGAAGCTGGTGGTGCATGAAGCCAGCGATCTGCCCCTGGCCGAGACCCTCGCCGCAGAGGCCTGCACGCAACGGCCGCAGACTCAGGCCGCCCCGGCCTTGCTCCTGCAGCCTGGCTGGGACTGCCCCGAAGGCCAGGCCTTGGCCATTGGCTACGTGCGCAGCCATCCCCACTGGCGCCTGAGCCTGCAGAGCCACAAGTGGCTGGGGGTGCGCTGAAGCCGCTGGGCATCATGGAGCTGGCAGACCACCGCGCACCTGTGCCCACAGCCATCGCCCTGTTATCCGGCGGACTGGACTCCGCCACCGCCGCAGCCCTGGCCCAGGCGGAGGGCTATCAAGTCATCGGACTCTCGTTTGATTACGGGCAACGGCACCGGCGCGAACTGCAGGCCGCCGCCACCATCGCCCGTGACCTGGGACTGGCCGAGCACCAAACCATCCAGGTGAATCTGGCCAGCTGGGGCGGCTCATCCCTCACGGATGCCCGCATGGCAGTGCCCAGCGAGGGCGTGCAGGAAGGCGTGATCCCGTCCACCTACGTGCCCGGGCGCAACACCGTGTTCATCGCCATTGGCCTCAGCCTCGCCGAAGCCCGCGGCGCCGAGCGGCTGGTGCTGGGGGTCAACGCCGTGGATTACTCGGGCTATCCCGACTGCCGGCCGGACTATCTCGAGGCCTTTCAACAGTTGGCGGACCTGGCCAGCAAAGCCGGCCGGGAGGGACGCGGCACCCAGCTCTGGGCGCCGCTGGTGAGCTGGAGCAAAACCCGGATCGTGGAGGAGGCCCTGCGGCTGGGCGTGCCGATCGCCGAGACCTGGAGTTGCTACAGCGGCGGCGCGCAACCCTGCGGAGTCTGTGACAGCTGCCGCATTCGCGATGCGGCTCTGCGGGAAGCCGGCCGCCCGGATCTGGCCACGACCTGATGCCACCCACCCGCCTGCCCCTGCCCTGGCGGGAGCCAGCCCTGCTGGCCCTGCAGCTCCAGCGGCAATGGGGCAGCAGCGGCCTGATCTGGCTCGATGGCGATGGCAGCCACCTCGGTCGTTGGGCCACCCTGGCGGCGGATCCCCTGGAGCAGCGCTGCTGCCGCGGCGAGCGCAATCCCTTTGAGCAGCTGCGGCAGTTGGGCCCCGGCCATTGGTGTGGCTGGTTGAGCTACGAGGCGGCCGCCTGGGTCGAACCTGCCAACCCCTGGCATCAGGACTCCATCGCCCAGCTTTGGATGGCCCGCCACGACCCGCTGTTTCGCTTCGATCTGGTGGAGCGCGCCCTCTGGCTGGAAGGCTGCGACCCCAAGCGACTGGCCGAGGCCCAGGACTGGTTTCACGGGCAAGCCGACCTGGAGCCACAGCCCCCGGCCCCTGGCGTCTCAATCCCCCGCACGGCCTGGCATTGGCACAGCAGCCGCGCGGCCTTCGCCGCTGGGGTGGAGCAGATCCGCGCGCTGATCGCGGCCGGCGACATCTTCCAGGCCAACCTCACCGCCTGCTGCAGCACCGAGCTGCATCAGACCCCCGATCCCCTGCTGTTGTTTCAGCGGCTGCGGGAGCGCTGCCCCGCCCCCTTTGCCGGCCTGGTGGTCGCGGATGCGGGGGAAGCCGTGATCTCCACCTCCCCCGAGCGCTTCCTGCAGGTGAGCCCCGGCGGACTGGTGGAGACACGTCCGATCAAAGGCACCCGCCCCCGCTCCGCTGATCCCGCCCGCGATGCCGACCAGGCCGCTGAGTTGGTCTGCAGCGAGAAGGACCGAGCCGAAAACGTGATGATCGTCGATCTGCTGCGCAACGACCTGGGCCGGGTTTGCGAGAGCGGCTCGATCAGCGTGCCGCAACTGGTTGGCCTGGAGAGCTACGCGCGCGTGCATCACCTGACCTCCGTGGTCACAGGTCAGCTCAAGCCCCAGCTCTCCTGGGTGGATCTGCTGGAGGCCTGTTGGCCTGGAGGCTCCATCACCGGAGCACCCAAGCTCAGGGCCTGCCAACGGATCAGCGAACTCGAGCCCGTGGCCCGGGGGCCCTACTGCGGCTCCCTGCTGCGGCAGGACTGGGATGGCAGCTTCGACAGCAGCATCTTGATCCGCACGGTTCTGCAGGAGGGATCGCGGCTGCGGGCCCACGCCGGCTGCGGCATCGTGGCGGACTCCGACCCTCAAGCGGAGGCCCGAGAACTGGGCTGGAAGCTCAACCCGTTGCTGGAGGCACTCGAATGACAGCGACGACCCTGGCCTGGATCGATGGGACCTGGGGCAGCCCGGAGACGCTGCAGCTGCCGCTTCAGGAGCGCGGCCTGCTGCTGGCCGATGGCCTGTTCGAGACCGTGCTGATCCTCGATCGGCGGCCGCAGCTGCTGGAGCAGCACCTGCGCCGCTGGCGCAGCAGTGCCCAGCTGCTAGGGCTGGCGGAGCCCCCCGATCAAGGCACGTTGATGCCCCTGATCGAAGCGGGCCTGCAGCAGCTGGAATGGCCCAGCGGCAACGGCATCCTGCGGCTCAACTGGAGCAGCGGCAGCAATGCAGCTCGAGGCTTGGATCGCCCCAGTCCAGGCGGCGAACGCTTTTGGCTGCAACTGAACGCCGGAGAACCTCGCTTCAGCGGGGTCACGACGACGATCAGTCGCCATGAACGGCGCAACGCCTCCAGCCGCTTGAGTCGTTGCAAGACCTTCGCCTACGGCCAATCCATTCAGGCCAGGCTGGAAGCCCAGCAGGCGGGAGCGGAGGACGCCCTCCTGCTCAGCACCACCGGGGAACTCTGCTGCGGCACCGCCGCCAATCTGTTGGTGCACCGCCGCGGCCAATGGCTGACCCCACCCCTGAGCAGTGGCGCACTGCCGGGGGTCATGCGCGCTCAACTGCTGGAGCGCGGTCTGGCCAGAGAAACCTCCCTCTCGAGGGACCCTGAGCCCGGGGACCACTGGCTCTTGATCAACAGCCTGAGCTGCAGGCCCGTCCTGGCGGTCGAGGCCAAGGCACTTCTGCCCTGGCCAGACCCCCAGGCGCTCTGGCGCAGCCTGCTCTAGTTGCAGCCCTGCACTGAGATCCGATAGGTGAAACCGGTGGCGGCCTGATCGCCGGAGGCACCGATCTTGAAATTCACCTGACTCACGCTCTTGCCCGGCACGGCCTGCACATCCCACTGACGTCCAGTACCCGTCTGGGGGGCATAGGAGTCGTTGATCACCTGCAGGTTCGAGCCATCGCTGAACTTGAGGTAGCCCTGGATCGGATAGGTGGCACTCACCGAGGAATTGGCGGTGAAGAACAGCTTGTAGGAGCTGTAGGGCTGGGTGACGAAGAAGTCCGTATTCCAGTTGGGCCGGCTGAAGGGCAGCGGGTTCCCGGGGCTAATCGTTTTGGTGACGACGTTGGTCACTCCGTCTCCGCCCACGGGAGCCAGGAATTGACAGGCGGCGCTGACCGGTGAAGCAGCGATCAGGGAAGCCGCGCCGAGACACAGGCCAAGGCCCCCTTGAAGCAAACGCACCATGACAAAAACAGGTCGACAAACCCGCTTTAGCCAGCTCTGCCCAGGATGGGAACCAACGCCGATCACGCCATCGCGCCATGGCTCCCGCAACGCCCGGTCTGCAGCGCCGTCTTGGGCTCCGCAGCCTGACGCTGGCCGTGGTCACCAGCACGATCGGATCGGGGTGGCTCTTCGCCCCGTTCTATGCGGCCCGCAGCGCGGGACCCGCCAGCCTGCTGGCCTGGATCGCCGGCGGCGTGATGGCCTTTGGACTGGCCCTGGTCTTTGCCGAGCTGGGGGCCCTGGTTCCCAGCTCCGGGGCGCTCGCCCAGATTCCCTTGCTGAGCCACGGTCGCCTGGCGGGCTTCATCGGCGGTTGGTGCGCCTGGATCGCCTATCTGGCCCTACCCACGATTGAGGTGCTGGCCATGATCGATTACCTGGCCAGTGATCTGCCCTGGCTCACCCAGGACGCGGGGCAGGGGCAAGTGCTCAGCCTGGCGGGCATGGCCGTGGCCTGCCTGCTGCTGGTCTTGATGACCGGGATCAACCTGGCGGGAGTGAGCTGGCTCGCCCGCTGGATCGATGGCCTCACCAGCTGGAAGCTGCTGGTGCCCTTGCTGATCTCCCTGAGCCTGATGGTCAGCGCCGGGCAATGGAGCAATTTGCAGGCGACCTCCGCTGATATGCCGCTGACGGGCGTCCTGGATGCCATCGGTAGCGGCGGGGTTCTCTTCAGCCTGTTGGGCTTCCGAACGGCCATGGACCTGGCGGGGGAAGCCCGAAACCCCCAGCGCAATGTGCCCTTGGCGATGGGGTTCGGCCTGGGACTCTCCCTGGTGATCTACCTGCTGCTGCAGTTGTCCTTTCTGGTGGCGGTTCCCAGCGCCAGCCTCAGCAACGGCTGGGGCCAGCTGCAGCTCTCAGCCCACGGAGGCCCCTTGGCGGCCATCGCCGTGGGCCTGGGCTTGAGCTGGGTGGTGGGACTCCTGCTCAGCGACGCCGTGATCTCCCCTGGCGCCACGGCCATGACCTACCTGGGTGTTTCGGCGCGGGTGGGCTGGATGATGGGGCGCCTGCAGATGCTGCCCGCCGGCCTGGGTCGCCTGAACCGGCAGTCGGTGCCAAGTACAGCGTTGCTCTGGAGCCTGGGGATCGGCGTGGTGATGCTGCTGGCCGGACCGAGCTGGCAGCAGGTGGTGAGTTTCCTCACCGCGACCCTGGTGATCGCCCTCGCGGTCGGTCCGGTGAGCCTGATGGCCCTGCGCCAGCAACTGCCGGATACCCCACGGGCCTTTGCCCTGCCCTGGGCGCCGCTGCTGTGTCCACTCACGTTCATGGCCGCGAGCTGGGCCGTGATCTGGTGCGGGCGCAGTGCCTTGGAGGGGGCTGTCCCCCTGGTGCTCATCCCGGCCCTGATCTTTGCGTTGCTGCAAAAGCAGCGCGGCCAGGAGCTCGACGTGCGCCACGGCCGCTGGTGGTTCGTCTACCTGCTGGGCCTCCTGGCCCTCGGTGAACTGAGCGGGCCTGACCGGATCATCCCCGGCGGTGAACTCAGCCAACTGGTGCTGGTGGGGGCCTTCGCGCTGGCGATCTTTCCCTTTGCAGTAGCGGCCCGCCTGCAGCAGGCCTCGCCCCACGCCCAGGTGATCTGCGACTAGCGCAGCACCTGATTGGCACGCTGGACCAAGGCCTCAGGCAGCGTGATCCCGATGGCCTTGGCTGTGGCCTGGCTCACCAACAGATCCGTCTTTTTGAGCGGTTCAAAGGCCATCGCCGCCGGTGACTCGCCCTTCAGCACCCGAACGGCTAAAGCGCCCGCTGCCATGCCGTCGTCTTGATAGTTCCATCCGATCACCGCCAGGCAACCGGGCAACTCGATATCCGGAGGATCCACCGAGTACACGGGAATGCGGTACTCCAAGCCCACCCGGCAGATGGAGGAAAAGGCCTGGATCGTGGCGTAATCGCCAATCTTGACGAAGGCCTCCACCTGTTTGGCCGCCAAGGCCTTGGCGGCCTGCAGAACCTCCCCGGAATTGGCGACGGACTGCTCGAGCAGCTGAAGGCCTCGCTGAGCAGCTTCCCGCCGAAGGATCTTCGCCTCGTAGTCGGAGTTGGGTTCACCGGGATTGAAGATGAAGCCCACTGTTTTGATGTTGGGATTGATCTCCCGGGCCAGATCCAGCTCCTGGCCAACGGGATTCGTCCCAACGGTGCCCACCACATTGGGGCGGTGTTGCCCCACACCACCAGGGGGAGTCCCGGCGCCGGCACCCCAGGGATTCGAGCAATAACAGAACACCACCGGTACCGAGGCCGGCATCACCTTCATGGCGGCCTGCAGGGGAGGTGTGCCAATCGCCAGCACCATGTCGACCCCCTCGCTCAGAAACTGCTTCATGACCAAGGTCGTGTTGGGCAGCTCAGCGGCAGCGTCCTTGCGCAGGAATGTGACCGTCTCGCCATTGCGATACCCCGCCGCGGCTAAGGCCTGCTCAAAACCCTCGCGGGTGAGGTTCGGCGGTGGGGCATCCACCATCTGCAGCATCCCAATCAGGGGACCCTTTCGCGGTGGCGATCCGCCGAGGCGACCGCAAGCAGCCAGCCACAACGCACTGCTGAAGCCAGCACCACCGAGGACCAGAACGTCGCGGCGCCGCATCGTCATTCGCCGCTCTCCGGACGATCGTCAACCCTGACGTTGCCATAAAAACCACGCAAGTCATCAGGGCTGAAGCGCGCACGCTCCTGATCACTCCAGTCACCAATCACGGCACCCTCCTGCAACATCACCAGGCGATCACCGTGATGGAGAGCCTGCTCCAGGCTGTGGGTCACCATCAACGTTGTGGTCTTCAAGCGTTGGACCAGCCGGTCCGTGAGGGCCATCACCTTGGCTTCAGCCCGTGGATCCAGGGCAGCGGTGTGCTCATCCAGCAAGAGAAGACGGGGCTGACCCAGGCTGGCCATCACCAGAGCAATGGTCTGACGCTGCCCTCCTGAGAACTGCCCCATCGGGGTATCCAGACGGTCCTGGAAGGGCAAATCCAGCTCCTCGAGCAAAGCCTGGTAGCGGCGGCGATCCCGGGTGCTGGGATGCCGGCCCCACAGACCAGACCAACGCAAACCCGACTGGTGGCGGCACTCGGCCAGGCGCAGATTTTCAGCCATCGTGAGGTCTGGAGCGGTGCCATCCAGCGGGTTCTGCATCACCCGGGCGATGCGGGACGCACGCCGGTGCTCCGCCTGACCCATCAGCTCCCGGCCCTCGAGACGCACGGAACCGGACTCAGCCCGCAGGCTCCCAGCGATCAAGTTGAGCAATGTCGACTTCCCCGAGCCATTGCTGCCGATCAGGACCACGAACTGCCCAGGGGCGCAGCTCAGATGGAACCCCTGGAACAGTTGCCGCCAGGGACCGCCAGCCTCCCGATAGCCCCACTGCAGATCTGCAATCTCCAGACTCATGGCCGCTCTCCTGGAGCTGCCAAACCAGGAAGGCGGAATCGACCCAATCCCAGAGCAGCCAAGAGCAACAGGGCCGTGGCCAACTTCAGGTCGACCGGATCCATGCCCAACTGCAAGGCCACAGCGATCATCAGCCGGAAGACCACTGAGCCCACCACCACCGCCAGCAGGGCCTGGGGGATGCTGCGCGGACGCAACAGCGACTCCCCGACGATCACGGCCCCGAGACCAAGGATCAACGAGCCAAGGCCCATGGTCACATCAGCAAAGCCCTGATAGAGGGCCACCAACGCTCCGGCCAGGGCCACCAGCGCATTACCGAGAGCGATACCAACGCAAAGACCACGGCGGGTGCTGATGCCGTTGGCGCGGGCCATCAAGGGGTTGTTGCCAATGGCCCGAAGCGCCACGCCAAAGTCCGTGGCCAGCAGGAACGCCAACGCAGCGATCAAACCCAGCACGATCAAAAGCAGGGCCAGCAACCAGGACCCATCACTGCCCAGGCCGAGGCCCGGCAGCTGCGCAATCCCCGGCGGCGTCTCCGTCAAGGGAATGTTGGAGCGGCCCATGAGCCGCAGGGTGATCGAATACAGCCCGGTGGTGGTCAGGATTCCTGCGAACAGATCGTTCACCCCCAGTCGGGTGTGAATCAAACCCGTCACCAAACCGGCCAACGCGCCAAGAGCCGCCGCAACCAACAGGGCCAGGGCTGCGGGTACCTGCTCGGTGAGCAGCAACGCCGCGGCCCCACCGCCCAAGGCAAAGGAACCGTCCACCGTGATGTCGGCAAACCGGAGAACGCGCAGGGTCAGGTACACCCCAAGGGCCAGGCCCGCGTAGGCCAGCCCCTGATCCAGGGCGCCGATCCAAATCAACAGCATGGGCGCATTGTGCGTGGCTTATGGGAGATCTGCCCGCGCTGCCTCGGTGCCGTTGACCGTCACCAAGGCAGGGAGCGAAGCCAGGGGTTGCTCCAGTTGCACACCCACCAGCTGCAACTCCCCCATCGGCTCCCGCCAGCGCAGCTCAGCCGCGAGGGGAGAGCCAGGAAAACCCGGGTGATTGCTGAGATCAAGCTGCAAGGAACTGCCCTGCCGCAGGGGCTGGGCCGCATCGAGCAACAACGCCAGACCTCCCAAGCTGATGTCCAGGATGTCGGCCGTCATCCAGGGGCCCGGGGGAGCGCCGGCGGGCAGCAGCCGCAGCCGGACGGGGAGCACGCTGCCGACGCTGATGCGCTGATCGCGGCGGCGCTGGAGGGGCTGACCATGCTCATCCCAAAGCCCCACATCCATGGACTCTTCCATCGCTGCGCGCTCTACCGGCAAGCCTCACTTTCGTAGCAACAGCCACTTGGCGGGGCACCACAGCTCTGCATGATCACGCCACCGCAGAGCTGGGCATGTTTACCGACTACCGGCCCAACAAGGGTTACGACGAATATTTCAGTGCCGGCGAGCAACCCCGCTCAGCCCTGAAACCCCTCTTGTCCTCACTGGGAGCCCTCGGACTCGAGCAACTGAACCGCAATCATGCCGCCGCCGGCATGTTGTTGAAACGCCTGGGTGCCACCTTCAGGCTCAATGATTCTGGCGGCCGAATCGGTGAACGAATCCTGCCTTTTGACCCCCTGCCCCGGTTGATTAGCAGCCGCGAATGGGAACGGCTGGAGCAGGGCCTCACCCAACGACTGGAGGCCATTGATCTGTTCCTCGCCGACATTTACGGGGAGCAGTCGATCATTCGCGATGGCGTGATTCCCCGCGAGGACATCGAGAGCTCCCAGGGTTGGCGCCCCCAGCTGCAGGGCTTCAGCCCGCCTCTGGGCAAGTGGTGTCAGATCTCGGGGCTGGATCTGGTGCGGGACGGCCAGGGCACCTGGCGGGTGCTGGAGGACAACCTGCGCTGTCCCTCGGGGGTGGCCTACTTCCTCGAGAACCGGCGGGTCATGAAGCGGATGTTCCCCAGCCTCTTCAGCGGCCGCACCGTCCAACCGATCGACCGCTACCCCTCCCAGCTGCTGCAGACCCTGCGGGATCTGGCCCCCTGGACCGAGTCCCCCAAGGTCGTCCTGCTGACCCCTGGGGTGTTCAACAGCGCCTACTTCGAGCACAGCTATCTGGCCCAACAGATGGGCATTCCCCTGGTGGAGGGCCGTGATCTGGCCTGCGAAGACGGCCGGGTCTGGATGCGCACCACCCGCGGACTGGAGTCCGTGGATGTGATCTACCGCCGCATCGATGACGACTTCCTCGATCCCGCGGTCTTCCGCCGGGACTCCATGCTCGGCGTACGCGGCCTGATGGAGGTCTACGCCCAAGGCCGGGTCGCCATTGCCAATGCTCCTGGCACCGGCATTGCCGACGACAAGTTGATCTACGCCTACGTGCCGGAGATGGTGCGCTACTACCTCGGCGAAGAACCCATCATTGAGAACGTCCCCACCTACATCTGCTCCAGGCCTGATGACCAGGCCTACGTGCTTGCACACCTCAATGAATTGGTGGTGAAGGCCGTCTCAGAAGCCGGGGGCTACGGAATGCTGATTGGCCCCCACGCCAGCAGCAGCGAAATCCTTGATTTCGCCGAAAAGATTCGCGCGAACCCGCGCAATTACATCGCCCAACCCACCCTGGAGCTCTCCACCGTGCCCTCCCTCAGCGAGGGCGAGCTCTACCCCTGCCATGTGGATCTGCGCCCCTATGTCCTGCGGGGCAAGCAGGCCTGGGTCACCCCAGGCGGCCTGACCCGCGTTGCCCTGAAACGGGGCTCCCTGGTGGTGAATTCCTCCCAGGGCGGCGGTTGCAAGGACACCTGGATCGTGGAGGAAGCCCCATGCTGAGCCGCGTTGCTGATTCGCTCTATTGGATCAACCGCTATGTGGAGCGCGCTGAGAACATCTCGCGCTTCGTCGAGGTCAGTGAGGCCATGGCGCTGGACTGCCCCCCGGGCAGCGCCGAGCCCTGGCAGCCCCTGATTGACGCCAGCGGTGATCGCGATCTGTTCGATGAGCTCTATCCCGGCGGCGGGGCTGAGCAGGTCGTGGAATTTCTGGTGCGCGCTGAGGGGAACCCGAGCAGCATCGTCAACTGCATTGCCCTGGCCCGGGAGAACGCCCGTCAGATCCGTGATGTGATCACCACAGAAATGTGGGAACAGATCAACGATCTCTACTGGACCCTTCTCGAAAGCGAGACCTTCTGGGATCAGCCTCCCCAGGAACAGCTGCGGGAGATCCGCCGCGGCTGCCAGCTGTTCTATGGGGTCACCGATGCCACCCTCAGCCGGGATCTTTCGTGGCAATTCAGCCGCCTCGGGCGCCTGATCGAGCGGGCCGACAAGACCACCCGGATCCTCGATGTGAAGTACTTCCTGCTGCTGCCGAGCCCCGAGGAGGTCGGCGGGGTGCTTGATGAGCTCCAGTGGATTTCCTTGCTGCGCAGCGCCGGTGCCTATCAGATGTTCCGCCAGTCCGAACTGGGGGTGATCTCACCGAAGGCCGTGGCGTCCTTCCTCCTGCTGGACCCCGCCTTCCCAAGATCCGTTCGCTACTGCCTCGAGCGCATCCACGAGACGCTGCAGGTGGTAGGCGGTCGGTCGGTACCCGGCGCCCCCGATGCCTTGGAGTGCCTGGTGGGCCTCACCCTGGCTCGCTGGAGCTACACCAAGATCGACGCGCTGATTGCCAACGGATTGCATGAAGCCATCGACGACCTCCAGCAAGATCTCAATAACCTGCACGGACTGATTCACAGCCGGTATTTCGTTCTGCCGGGCCTGATGAATCCGGACGAGGACACGATCGCCCCTGTGGCTCAGGCCTCGGTTTCCGTTACCGCCACCAGTCACGACCTGGCATGCGCGCCCGCCTGATCCATCGCTTCGATTACCGCTACACCAAGCCGGTGGTGCTCGGGCCCCATCGCTTCTGCCTGCGGCCCAGACCCCACGGCTTTCAGCGGCTGATCGATTTCAAGCTGGAGATCTCCCCGGAACCGAGTCAGCTCTATGAGCTCATGGCGGCGGGGGGAGACACCATCACCCGCGCGCGCTTCCTGCAGGAGACCGAGGCCTTCAGCGTGGTGGCCACCAGCGAAGTGGAAACCTTCTGCGCCCCCCTGATCGAGGCCTGCCTGGATGCAGAGATGGCTCAATTGCCGGTTCCCATCGGCAAGCTGAACCCGGACCTGCTCAGCAACCTCCAGGGCTGGCTGCCGAACGGTCAACACGACGCCGCGGCCGTCGACATGGCCCAGGAAGCCTTGATGGGCAGCGACGGAAGCAGCCTGAACTTCCTGCAACAGCTGATCGAAATCATTCAGGACCGGGTCAAATACACCCAACGGCATGTCGGCCCCGCCTGGCCTGCCGGGCGGACCCTGAAGGAACGCGTGGGCTCCTGCCGGGACCTGGCGATGTTGATGATCGAGTGCTGCAGGAGCCTTGGGCTGCCGGCACGCTTCGTCAGCGGCTACCACCTGGTGGAGCCCAAACCAGAGCGCTACGACCTGCACGCCTGGGCAGAGGTCTACCTCCAGGGGGCTGGCTGGCGAGGTTTCGACCCCAGCGGCCAGGGCGCCGTTGATGACCGCTACATCCCCGTGGTGACCTCCTCAAAATCGGATCTCACGGCAGCTGTCTGCGGCACCTTCTCCGGTCCCCCCGGCGTGGAAAGCAGCCTGGAGTGGGAAATCCAGGCCGAAATCCTCAGTTCCGCCATCCGGTAGCGAATGGTGCTTCACGGCGCCGCAAAACAAGCCATGACGGGGTAACCCTCGCCAACCGCTTCGGTTTTGACGGCGTATCCCTCCCTCAGCACGATTGCCGCCCAGCTGGAGCAACGGCTCACCGCGGCGGGCATCACCTTGACCATGGGCGGCGAGCCGACCCTGGTTCCCTTTGAGCCCGAAGGCGCTGAGTGGTCGGTGGCAGCGGATGGCCCCACCAAACTGCGCTACGCCAAAGCCCTGGCCAACGAACTGCAGCGGCGGGTCTGGCCAGGCAGCACCCTGCTCTATTGCCCCGGCAAGCGCTACGACGGCGAAGTCAATCCCCGTTGGGCCCTGCGCCTGATCACCGGGCTGGATGGTCAGCCCCTGGTGCCCTGGGCCGCCGCCACGGACGCTGCTGCGCCCAACCCCGATGCGGTGCTCGCACTGCTGGAGCAGCTCTGCAGGGAGCTGGGCTGTCCGGCAGAGCCCCTCGCCCTGCGGGATCCTCTCCACCCCAACCGTCAGGTCTGGGCCATCCCCCTGTGCTTTGAGCAGGGCCACTGGCAGAGCGTCCCCTGGCCCCTGGATCCCTCCCTGCGGGAGCTCAGCCGCGCACCGGGACCAGCCGGACTGCGACTCCCGCTCGAGCACTTCCCCATGGGAGCTCTGAAGCAGGTGCTCACCGTTGAGTGCGATCCAGACGGCTGGGCCCTCTTCCTGCCGCCCCTGGAGCGCGAACCTCTGCTGCAGTTGCTGCGGGTCCTGGCGGCGGCCAGCGCAGGCTGGCAGCAGCCCGAACTCAGCGGGGTCCTGCCCTGGGATGCCTATCAGCACTGGCAGGTTCTGGGACTGACCGCGGATCCAGGCGTGCTCGAGATCAACCTGCCGGTCTGCCGCACCTGGCAGGACTACGCCGGCTGGATCGAGCAGCTGGAGCTGGCGGGCAGCGCCGTGGGTCTACGCAGCTGGAAGCAGGTCGGCCTGCGCAGCGAAGGCACCGGAGGCGGCAATCACTTGCTGTTTGGCGGCGCAAAGCTCGAGGAGCATCCCTTTTTCGAGCGTCCCGACTGGTTGGTGGCGGTGCTGCGCTACTGGCAACACCACCCGTGCCTGGCCTACCTGTTCAGCGGCCGCAGCGTGGGACCCGCCTCCCAGGCCCCCAGGCCCGATGAAGGCAGTGCCGCGCTGCTGGATCTGGAACTCGCCCACCGGACCCTGGAGGAACTACCCCGCGGCGACCAACGGGTGGCCATCGGCGAGACCCTTCGGCACCTCCATGCCGACCGCAGCGGCAACACCCACCGCAGCGAGATCAGCCTGGACAAGTTTTGGAACCCCGCCTGGACAGCGGGCTGCCAGGGCCTGCTGGAGTTCAGAGCGCTCGAATCCCTGCCCGATCACCAATGGACCAGCGCCGTAGCCCTGCTGTTTCGGGCCCTGGCGGTGCGGTTGCTGAAACCTGAACTGCGGCCTGCAGGGCTCAAAGCCTGGGGCAGGTCCCTCCATGACCGGCTGCTGCTGCCCAGCCAACTCTGGGGAGATCTCGAAGCCGTGCTGTTGGATTTGGCAGCGGACGGTCTCAGCCTTGATCCGCAGCCGTTCCGCGCGATCTGGGAGTGGCGCTTTCCGTGCCTGCTGAGCTGGAGCGATGGGGAGGCGAACCTTGAGATCCGCCAAGCCCTGGAACCCTGGCCCCTGTTGTGCGACACCCCGGTGGAAGGGGGGAGCACCAGCCGCTTTGTCGACAGCTCCCTGCGGCGATTTGAGATCAGCGCCAATGCCGCCCTGCGCCAGCGCTACCGGCTGCGCTTGCAGGGGCGGGAGATTCCCTGGCCCAGGGAGCCGGAGCAACCGCTGGCGATTCGTTACCGGCACGAGGCTCTCTTCCCCTGCCTGCATCCCTGCCTGCCTGTCCACACCCCCTTAACCCTGGAATTAATCGAGCCCAACGGCGAAGACCGACGCGCGCGCTGGTGCCTTCAGAGCGAGTCCACGGGTTTTGAGCCCCTAACAGGGGATCAGAGCACTCTCGCGCAGGAAGGCGCCGAGGGGCCTCCGTGGCGAGGCGAGGAAGATCACTGCTGCAGCCTGGATTGTCGGCTGTAAGAGCCCCGCAAATCACCAGAAAAAACGAGCCCGCCTTCAGGTTTTGTTCCCAAGGCTCACGATTGTTTGCGTGCGCAAAGCAACACACAGCCAATCGCCCCCAGCGGGCCTAAAAACGAATCAGTAAGGAGCAGGGTTCATGGGCGGACAGCTGCATCTGGTTGGACTGACAGGCGACGGTTGCCGCATCGGCCGCGATGGCGGCGGCGGCTATGTCGTGCATCACGACCAGGTCGATGGAGCCTGGCAACGGGTTGCGAACCTGCCTGCCGCCTATGCCGCCTGTGAACGCCTGAGCCAGAGGGATCTACCAACTGACGCCGTGCAGTTTGGGTAGGGGCGCCGTCTTGAAGGTGGTGGCAAAGAGGCGGGGAATCAGCCGACTGTTGTAGACCCGAAATTCGCGCACCACACTGGCCCCTTCCTCACGCACCGCCTGATTGAGGACCACCGAGCCGTCGGGATCCGAGATCGATCGGTGGAACGTGCCGGGCGGGATCCGCAGGATGTCCCCGCCGGTCTCCAGGCGAACAATGTGGAACGGATAGTTCCAGCCGAAGTTCACCAGATAGAAGGTGCGGCCTCCGTGGAGCGCGAGCAGGTTGTCCTCCTGGTGAGGATGCAAATAGAACTGCCAAGCACCCGTGTTCTCTTCGTCGGGAGGACTGATCGCCGGACCGCTGTGAATCACGAGGTCGCGAGCATTGGATTCGGCAACCGTGATGTCGAAGAAGCGCACCGCAGGGGTGTCTCGGAATTTCTCGTAGGGGATCAGCTCAAACATCGGCGAGCGCGAGCCGGCGCGCTCATGGGCCCCGGGCGCAGGCAAGGCCGATTGCTGAAAGGGCAACGAAGACATGGCCGGCGGGCGAATCGGGCCAATGAACCGCAACCCGCAGCACCGGCGTCGTGCCGTGGACTACGCAATGCCCCCTGGCGCAGTCCAGTTATCCAAGTGGCTTGACCCTGAGTAGCGTTGGTGACATCCACGGCCCGTGGTCATGACTGCTCCTTCCAGCAGCTGCCTCCACCAGAGCTGGCGCTCTGGGGTGACCAGCACCGCCTTCACCGCCCGTAAGCAACAGGCCCTGGTCCTGCTGCTGGCCCAACAATTGATGGATGCCCAGTTCGCGCGCGCCGACCAGGCCGGCAGTGCGCGGCTCTGGCAAGAGGTCGGAGCGTTGGAGATCGACCCTGATCGCATCACCAACCTGCTCTACGGCGGTCTTGATGGCAGCGACCGTCTCGCCCTGACGGCCGCGGACGACAGCTGGATCCGCCGGCAGCAGGCTTCAGCTGGTTTTCAGCGGAATCGGCATCTCAACGGCGGCCGGTTCAGGCGCACAGCTCTCCACCCGCTGATTCACCACTTCACCAATCACCACGATGGAGGGAGAGGCCAAGTTCGCCTCGCGCACGGCCTCCGCTAGACCCGCCAGGTCCGAGACCACCACCCGCTGGCCGCGGACCGTGCCCTGCTGCACCGCCGCTGCGGGGGTCGACTGAGCCAACCCGCCATCCATCAGCTCCTGACAGATGTGGGGCAGGTTGTGCAGCCCCATGTAGATGACCAAACCATCGCTGCTGCGGGCCAAGGCCTTCCAGTCCACGCCGGGGCGGGCCTTGTCGATCTCCTCATGGCCGGTCACGAAGGTCACGGAACTACCCGCGCGGCGGTGGGTGACCGGAATCCCGACATAGGCCGGCGCCGCAATGCCGGCGGTCACGCCAGGCACCACCTCCACCGCAATGCCGTGGCGCTCCAGGTGGGCGGCCTCTTCGCCGCCCCGACCGAACAAGAAGGGGTCTCCCCCTTTCAGGCGCACCACGCAGTCATGGCGCTGGGCCATCTCCACGAGCACCGCGTTGGTGCTGGGCTGGGGCACGGAGTGATGTCCGCGGCGCTTCCCGACGAAGTGCTTTTCGGCGTGCTCTGGCACCAAGGCCAAGACCTCACGGGGCACCAGGGAGTCGTAGACGAGGGCATCACAACTGCTCAGCAGTCGATGGGCCTTGATGGTGAGCAAGTCGGGATCCCCCGGCCCAGCGCCCACGAGATAAACCTTGCCGCTCACGGCAGGGCCTCCAGTTCGGCCAGCAGAAAATCGCGCACGGCGGGCAGTTCGAGCAGAGGGGGAAGCACCTCAGCTGGTGGTGCCCATTCGACCATCTTGAGGGATTCACTCAACCGGTTGGGGGCCAAGGTGAGTGGTGCCAGCAGGCCAGGCCTCAGGGGCTGGGCGGCCAGGCTGGCCTGGGGATCGCCGTAGGCCGCCGGGAGCCCCGGAGCACCCAGGACCTCAGCCAGGTGGCGCAAGAACCGTTGGGCCAACGGGCCCTGCAGAGGATGGTGCAGCCAGAGCAGGGCACGCCCCTGAGCCTGAGTCGACAACTGGCGCGCGAGCAGCTGCTGCCAAGCAGGCCAGCTCCCCAGGAACGGCCGGCGCCGGACGGCCACCGCGGCTCCTGCCTCCGACTGCGCCTGCTGCCTCCAGCGCGAGGCGATCGCGGGAACATCGCTGCGGGCGTGATCCCCCGGCAGCAGGAGCAGCGGAACCACGGTCAAAGCACCGGCCCGCCGAGCCGCCAGCCAGAAACGCCCATCGAGCTCGGGGTCCCCAGCGGTTAAGGCCTGCAACACCACCGGCGCGCCCCGCCGTTGTTCGAGCTCCGCTGCGAACTGCTGCAGCACCGCTGGGATCAGCCCGCCCTGACGGCCATGGACCACCAAGACGAGAGCCGAGCGCTGCAGGCGGCGAGCCAGGCGCTCGGCCACAGCTGGATCGAGCTCGGCACTGGAGAGCGCCCGCAGGTGCTGCTGAGCCTGGGGCAAACGGCTGAGCAAATCCACAGCCTGGGAGGCCAGAGCTGGATCGAGATCCCGGGCCAACTGCGTCAGCGCTGCCGCCAGGGGCGCTGGGGACCAGGCCGACAGGCCCACAGCCAGAGCCTCCAGAGCTGCTCGGCGCCAGGCCGCAGCTCCTGGTGCCAAGGCCTGCTCCATCAGGAAAGGTCCATCCTCCGAGCGACGCTGCCGGCCGAGCAGGGGCAACAGCTGCTGCTGGCGGAGTTGTTGACAGTCCTCTGGAGTCAAAAGCTCCAGATGGGCCCGCAGGGCAGCTGCCACGCGCGGATCACGGAAGTAACCGAGCACCTGCAGGAGTTCACAGCTGCGCGGCAAGGCCAACAAAGGCTCCAGCCAGGCCCGCTTGATGGCGGTCTCATCCGCCAGGGAGGGCAGCTCGCGCTGGGCAGCCTCCAGCAGCGGCGTGAGATCCGTGGCCAAGGGACCCCGCAGCAGGGCTTCGACCGCCGGACGATCCAGCCGCGCCAGCAGCGCCGCCAGCAGTTCGGTCGTCAGGGGTTGGTCGCCCTGAAGAATCGCGGAGAGAACCGGCTCAAGCGGGCCTTGGCCCCGGCGAAGCGCTTGCAGGTGCTGCCAGGGGTCCGTGGATTGACGCAACCCCAATGGCGCAGAGATCACGGCTTCAACCAGCCTGGCAGGGGACTGCGCGGCGGCGGGCACCAAAGCGCTCCACCAGCAGCTCCTCGAGCACATCGGGCAGCAGGGCCAGGGGCACACCCTTGTCGTGCAGTTCGGCCAACTTGGGATCAGCACCCATGTCGCCCCCCAGGAAGATCTTCACCGCCTCCACCATCTGGCCCTCGTGGCGGGCCTTAGCGCCCATCAAGCCGATCTCCCCCATGTAGGGCTGACCGCAGGCATTGGGGCAACCGGTCCAGTGGCTGCGCACCGCATGGGGCAGCTCCAGGCGACGCTCCAACTCCTCCACCACCGCCTGCGCCGTGGTCTTGGTGGGGATCAGGGCAAAGCTGCAATAGCGGTTGCCCGTGCAGCTCACGGCCTCGGCCATCAGGGCGCCGGGCTCGGGCTGGAAGCGCTGCAGCAGGGGCTCCGCCAGCAGGGCCTCCACCCCCTCAGCGGGCACATTCACGATCAAGACGTTCTGGGCTTCGGTGAAGCGCAATTCACCGCTGCCATGGCGGCGAGCCACAGCCGCCAGCTCCGCCATCGAGGCCGCATCAAGGCGACCCACCGGCACGCCCAGGCCCACCCAGTTCAGCCCCTCCTGCTTCTGAGGTTGCACCCCCAAGCCGGAGCGCGGGGCACGGTTCACCCGGTGCTGACCGTCGTGGGGAACAGCCTCTCCCCCCAGCGCCACCAGCTCTTCGAGCACCGCATCGCGGTAGCCCTCCAGACCCAGCTCATCCACCAGGTACATCAGGCGGCTCTTGTTGCGGGCCTGGCGATTGCCGCAGCGCTCGAAGTGGCGCAGGGTGGCCAGGCTGAACAGCGGCAGCTGATCGGCGCGCAGCCAGAGCCCCAGGGGAATGGCCAGCTCATTGCGCTGGGCCGAGAAGAAGCCGCCCACCATCACGGTGAAGCCAAGCTCACCGTTGTGATCGGCCGGCAGGAAGGCCAGGTCGTTGTGCAGCAGGAAGCTGTCGGGAGCACCGCCCACGGCGATGTTGAACTTGCGGGGCAGGTTGCGGGGCGCATCGGCGGCCAACAGGCGCTGCTGAATGGCCTCCACCAGCGGGCGGGTGTCGACGATCTCTTCCGGATCAATGCCGGCCAGGGGGTTGCCGGTGATATTGCGGGGGTTGTCGTGGCCTGACTGCTGGCTGGTGAGCCCCACCGCTTGCATCGCCTCCATCAGAGGCGCCATGTCTTCGAGCAGCAAGCCGCGCAGCTGCAGGTTCTGGCGGGTGGTGATGTCGGCGGAGCCGTGCTCACCGCAGCGATCCACCGCGTCGGCCAGCACCTCGAGCTGATTGGCAGTGATGACGCCGTTCGGCAGCCGCAGCCGCACCATGAAGCGCCCTGGCGTCACCGGCCGGAAGAAGATCCCCAGCCACTTGAGGCGGATGGTGAGGGTGGCCTCATCGAGGTTGTCCCACCCCTGGGCCGCCAGATCGCCCAAGCGAGGCGCCAGCTCAAGGCCGCAAAGCTCAGCCTTGGCCTGCTCGATCTTGCTCAGGGTGGCGACCATGGCGGTGAGCTGCTCACAGAGGCCACAGCGTGCTCAACAGGCCGGCCGGGCCAGTGTCGCCATCGTTACCAAAAACAGCGCTTCACCCCGGCTGGGATCCACGGCTCACCACTTCTTGTAGGGCAGGAATTTGCCGCACATGGTGACCTCAACGCGATCGCCCGCTGGATCAGGAACCTTCTCCACCTCCAGGCTGAAATCGATGGCACTCATGATCCCGTCACCGAATTTCTCCTGGATCACGTCCTTGAGGGGCAGGCCATAGACCTGCAGGATTTCGTAGAAGCGGTAGAGGAGCGGATCGGTGGGGATCACCGGATCGAGGCAGCCTTTGATCGGATAGGTCTGCAGAGCGGCTTCAGTGGCAGCATCCAAACCGAGTACGGCGGCCAGCTGCGCTGCCTCCTCAGCCGAAGCAGTCGCCTGCCCATAAAACAGGGACGCGATCCACACCTCATCGCGGCCGAGGACAGCCTCCAAGTCGGTAAAGCTGAGGCCTTTGGCCCGCTTGGCAGCCATCAAGGCAGCGGTGGTGGCGGCTGGAGACATCGAATCTCGAAGAGAGCCCCAGCACCCTCGATGGCCCGCGGATCGCGGACTGCAACGCTTGCTACCGCTGGCGCACGCTTCTCGCGGTCGTTCAGAATTGAGATTCGTTGTCGTTTCCGGCCCCATGGTCGCGACTCCAATCGCTGCACCAGGGCCCAGCGAGACGCTGAGCGAAGAGCGATTGCGCTTCCGCGGCTATCTGGGGAAGGTGGGCAGCGGCGAGCACACCAGCACAGGCCTCAGCCGCGAAGAAGCCGCGGATGCCATGGCCTTGATGCTGGATGAAGCGGCGACCCCCGCGCAGATCGGCGCCTTTCTGATCGCCCATCGCATCCGCCGACCGGAGCCCCAGGAGCTCACCGGGATGCTGGATGTGTACCGGAGCCGCGGCCCCAAGCTGACCACCAGCGAAGCCGCCATCAGCTTCGGGATGCCCTTCGATGGGCGCACCCGCACCGCACCCATCTACCCGTTGACGGCCCTGGTGCTGGCCGCCGCTGGACTGCCGGTGGTGCTGCAGGGGAGCGCCCGCATGCCCGTCAAATACGGCATCACCGCCGCCGAACTCCTGGCCGCCCTCGGCCTGCGCTTCACCGGCCGCAGCCTGGATTGGATCCAGGCCCAACTGAACCAGTGGAAGCTGGCCCTGGTCCACCAACCGGACCATTTCCCCGCCGCGGAAGCCCTGACCAGCTATCGCGAAGAGCTGGGCAAACGTCCCCCCATTGCCAGCCTGGAGCTGCTCTGGAGCGCCCATCAAGGAGAGCACCTCCTGGTGAGTGGCTTCGTGCATCCGCCCACGGAGGCCCGGGCCTGGAAGGCCCTCGCGTTAGCCGGGGAAACGAACATCTTCACGGTGAAGGGCCTGGAGGGCGGCACGGATCTGCCCATCAGCCGGGCCTGCGTCACCGGGCGCCCCTTCCAGCCCGGCGATGAGCGTCAGATCCTGCACCCCAGAGACCACGGCTGCTACGGAGCGGACCCCCTCTGGGAAGACCTGGAGAGTTGGGCGGCTCAAGCCACCGCGGCCCTTGGCGGCCAAGGACCCCTGGCGACCTCTCTGATCTGGAATGCCGGCACCTATCTCTGGCAAGCCGGACGAGCCAGCGATCAACCCACAGGTCTGAACCACTGCCGTGCGTTGCTGGAGAGCGGTGCCGTGGTTCAGCACCTGGCACGCATGCAAGAGCCCTTCGCCTGAGCGGCGCCCCAAACCATGCCCTCCCAAGCCAGCCACTGCTTTGCCTTTGAGCAGGACTTTGTTGGCTCCTGGCGCTGCATTCCCTTGTGTGTGCGGCGCAAGCTTGATCTGATCGGCCTGAAGTTGAAGCTCAGCCATTGGTTGGAGCTGAGCCACGGCGAGCGGCAGACCCTGGTGGATTGGCCCGATGACCCCGAAGCGCTGGAGCGCTTTCGGGCGCACCTCCAGCAGCGAACCCGAAGCCTGAGCGCCGGCGAGGCCAAGCCCTTGCCTGCCAGCAGCGGGGAACCCTGGCAGCTCCCCGAGGTGCTCCCGGAGGACGTGGCCGCCGCCGCCCGCGCGCGCGCTCAGGCCATCAGCCCAGAGCAATGGAAGCGCCTGGGGGAATTGGAGCGCTTTGCCCTGTGCAAGCTGACCCGCCCTGGCCATGACCATCACAACCTGGAGGCGGCCCTACGGGAGACCCTGGACAACACGGCCAGCTGATCTTTTGGTGTCGATGACTACAGAACAGCGGCCTTGAGAAGACAGCTGCTCTTGCGCCGAAGGCTGGGCCGAAAATTGGTAGCAACAGCCACAAGTGAGGGGCTGGTCACCGTGGTGTCCTAACTCCTGTCGGTCAGCGTCTGCGCCGGCGCCACAAGACCGGATAACGCTCTTTTTTTCGAGGCGAGTCTGGATTTAGGCAGGAACCGGACTGCGTCCTGCCTGTTCTGCTCGTCGCCTCACACCAGAATCCAGCCCCCCATTTAGCGACTATGTCGAATCTTTCGCGCCGCAAGTTTCTCGTCACTGCCGCAGGTTCGGCGGCTGGCGCCATGTGGCTGGCTGCCTGCGGCGGCAGCAAAAAGCCCCCTGCTCAGAGCGCAGCCACGGGTGCCAACGCTCCGGAAGTCACCGGCGCAACCCTGGGCTTCATCGCCCTGACCGATGCCTCTCCGCTGATCATTGCCAAAGAGAAGGGCTTCTTCGCCAAGCACGGCATGCCCGACGTGAAGGTGGTCAAGCAGACCTCCTGGGCCGCGACCCGCGACAACCTCGAGCTCGGCAGCAAGAGCGGCGGCATCGATGGCGCGCACATCCTGACGCCGATGCCCTATCTGCTGACGGCCGGCAAGATCACCAAGACCAAACAGCCGCTGCCGATGTACATCCTGGCGCGCCTGAATGTGAACGGCCAGGGCCTCTCTCTCTCCAACGAATTCCTCAAAGAGAAGGTCACCCTGCAGGATCCCAAGATCAAGCAGATTGCCGACAAGAAGAAGGCCAGCGGCAAGCTCCTCAAAGCAGCCATGACCTTCCCGGGCGGCACCCACGACCTGTGGATGCGCTACTGGCTGTCCGCCAACGGCGTCGATCCCAACAAGGATGCGGACCTGGTGGTGGTGCCCCCCGCTCAGATGGTGGCGAACGTCCAGACCGGAACCATGGACACCTTCTGCGTGGGTGAGCCCTGGAACCAGCGGGCCGTGAACAAAAAGGTGGGTTACACCGGTGCCATCACCGGCGAACTGTGGAAGGACCACCCCGAAAAGGCCTTCTCCATGCGCGCCGATTGGGTTGACCAGAACCCGAAGGCTGCCAAAGCGATGCTGATGGCGGTGCAGGAAGCGCAGATGTGGTGCGAAGACCCCGCCAACCTCAACGAGCTCTGCGAGATCACGGCGAAGGACAAGTACTTCAAGTGCAGCGTGTCCGACATCAAGCCTCGTCTGGCCGGCACCTTCGACTACGGCGACGGCCGCTCGGTCACCAACACGCCTCTGAAGATGCACTTCTGGGCTGACAAGAACTCGCACTCCTTCCCCTACAAGAGCCACGACCTCTGGTTCCTCACCGAGGACATCCGCTGGGGCTACCTGCCCCAGAACACCGACACCAAAGCTCTGATCGAGAAGGTGAACCGCTCCGACCTCTGGAAGGAAGCCGCCATCGCGATCGGTCAAGAAGGCGCGATCCCGGCCAGCGATTCCCGCGGCAAGGAGACCTTCTTCGACGGCGTGGTCTTCGATCCCGAGAACCCGCAGGCCTACCTCGACAGCCTCAAGATCAAGTCCCTGAGCTGAGGCACCGGCCCCGTTTCCCTCGCCCCGCCGCCTGATGTGCCGCGGG
>JBMSIW010000011.1:0-23622 GCA_049418265.1 Vulcanococcus sp. | reverse complement strand
ACGAGGCAGCCACCATCCTGGATCTGATTGAACGGGTTCGCCGAGCTCCCGTGAGCTCAAAGCAGATCATCGTGGTGGACGACGGTTCCAGCGATGGGACTCGTGAGCTTTTGGCCGATTTAAGAGCCGACGACCTAACGGTCTTGATGCATGAGCGAAACCAAGGCAAAGGCGCAGCTTTGGCGACCGGTTTTGCCGCAGCGCGAGGCGAGATTTGTATCGTTCAAGATGCTGACCTTGAATATGATCCAGCTGAATATCCGCTGGTGATTGGCCCCATTGTTGAGGGTAAAGCCGATGTGGTTTTTGGCAGTCGTTTTCAAGGCGCTGCGCCTCACCGTGTGGTCTATTTCTGGCACCGCGTCGGCAACGGCTTTCTGACGTTGTTGAGCAATATGTTGAGCGATCTCAACCTCACCGACATGGAAACCTGCTACAAGGCTTTCCGTACCGAGATCATCCAATCGATCCCGATCCGCGAGAAACGATTTGGCTTTGAGCCTGAGATCACCGCCAAAGTTGCACGAAAGCGCTGCCGCATTTATGAAGTCGGAATCTCTTATTACGGTCGCACCTATGATGAAGGTAAGAAAATTGGCTGGAAGGACGGAGTTCGCGCCATTTGGTGCATTTTGAAATACAATGTTTTGACAAAATAAGCCGAAGCTCCTCTTTTTGATTCTAGTAGGGCTTAACCTTGTACGATTTCCAGTGTGATTTGTTCTCGTCGATCAGAGTCAACTTCGAGTTGGGATAGCCCTCGGCAAGCAAGCTCTGCTCGCAATTCCAGCAGAAATGAATGATTGTTGATTGTTTGTCTCTGGCTGTCTTTTCGAGCTTATTCATGGTCTCAATGGTGTCCGCCCAGACCAAAGAGTGGCCATTGTTGTCGGCCAAGCTGTAGGCATAGTATAGGCCCCAGTTGCTTGAATTGATAATAGTTTTTTCCTGGGTATTACTTAAGGTCTCTCTGACGAGTGCGTTGGTATTGCTGCTTGCGTACCATATCTTTGGTGCCACAAGTACTGCTGCGAGTGACAGCACTGAGGCCATTGATAACAGCATGACTAGGGTACTACGGGTTTTCTGACTTCCCTGTTGAATTGAGACCATCACAATGGCTAGTAGTGGCAGTTGCGCAAAGACGAAGTGATGATGAAACTTGCCGCCAGCAATCCATGAAAAAAACCAGTACGTAAAGCATGCGATTAGTGCCAAAAACTGAGAGTTTCTTGCTTCTCTTTGTTGCGGGCAATGACGCAGCGCCCAAACTATCGTACAAAGAACAATGAATGTTGCCACTGACCCAGCTAGGCTGAGCTTGCTGTATTCCGTGATGCGCGATGCAAAAAACGGCCAATCCAAGAAAAATCTAAGCGATGTTCCCAGTTCGCTGATCCTTTGTGACCATTCTGGGCTATTAGATCGCAGGTACATTAAATAGGGTTCGCCATTCGCCCTCATCAAGTACAGTAATATGATTGAAAAAATGCTATTAACAGAAAAAACTAGGGTCATCAACAAGCCGGCTCTCCGCTTGCTTCTCGCTTGATCTAAATTGAGCAGAAGGCAGCTAGCACTAAAGATGTAAGAGCCGGGCACCAAGTAGAGAAAGAAGGGCTTGTCTTCGATGCAGATCAGCCATAGCGCCAGTGTTAGCAGCCATATCATGAGCTTCCTGACTTTGCTGCGGTCACTAATTAGCCGTTCCAGGAGATATGGCAGCCAGCAAATTGCTGCAAAAGAGGCTCTTATGGGACCTCCGTCGTGGATGATCGAGTAGCTAATTGGAAAATATAAAAATATCGCTCCAAGGTAGGCGCGTTGTAGCTTCAAGCTTTTTGTGAGTCCAAGCCCTGACAGTGCTGTCCAGGCAATCCCCACCCATGTATTCATGGCTAGAGATGGCCAAAGTGCATGAAATGGAGCCATGAGCAAGGAGGAAGTGATGCCTATGTATGCGTATGCTCGGTAGTAAGTTGCCTCCCACAGCTGAGTCAGGTTGCCAGGGCACGCTTCTCGGAAGCTGTTCAGTTGCTGCGTTGGGTTCCAGCATGCGAGTGTGTGATACATCACGTATTCATCCATGTGCCATGGAAGACGTGAAATGCCTGCCGTCAAAGCAATCGCAATAGCCAAAAAGTATGGCCATTGCCTTGATCCGGCTCTTGCTTGATCTGGCATTGCACTTGTATCCCTACCGGCAATCTATATCAGCGTTTTTGTCTAGCGTGCATTCTTGACGGTCTTCGCTAGAACTTTGCGCATGCTGCCTTAATCGCCCATGGTTTTGGATCGCGGTGTCAACCCCAATTCCCATGTGAGCTTCACCGCCAGCCATGGCGATCAGCTGTCCGTCGTGCCCGAGCGGGGCGGTCTTCTCACCAGCTGGATCTGTTCTGGCCGTGAGCGCTTGTATCTCGACCAGGAGCGTTTTGCTGATCCAAGCAAAAGTGTTCGCGGTGGGGTGCCTGTCTTGTTTCCCATCTGCGGGAACCTCCCCAATGACACGCTCCAGTTGCCGCAAGGGACGTTCCACCTCAGCCAACACGGTTTTGCCCGCGATCTGCCTTGGCAGCTGCAGCCCCTCGCTGAGGGAGAGGGCATCCGCTTGGTGCTCGAGGACAGCGAGGCCACCCGTGCCGTCTTTCCCTTCCCGTTTTCCTTGACCCTGGACTACCGCCTTGAGCCTTCTGCTTTGGGGATCGCGGTCACGGTTGAGCACCGCTCCCACGGGGAGGGAGTGATGCCGTTCTCCCTTGGCTTGCATCCTTATTTCGCCGTGAGTGATCTGGCTGCCGTCAGCCTTGAGGGCTTGCCGGAACGCTGCCTGGATCACCACCAGATGGCTGAGGCCTCGACGGCATCACAACTGGCGCAGATCGATCGAGGTATCGATCTGCTGGCGGCTCCCACGCAGCGCTCGGTCCGCCTAAGGGATCAGGGTTCGTCAGAGCTGATCGAGATGGAGCTGCAGGCGCCGCTGGATCTGGCGGTGGTCTGGAGCGAACCTCCCCGCTCGATGGTTTGCCTGGAGCCCTGGACGGCGCCCCGCGGTGCGTTGATCAGTGGTGATCGGCGTTTGGAGCTCAAGCCTGGAGAGAGCTGCCGCCTTACGTGCACCTACCGGGTGGTTCAGGCCTGAATGCCCGGCAGCCGGCCGCGGTTGAGTTGCTGCAGCGGATCGAAGTCCCGCTTGATCGCCTCAATCACAGCTCTGGCGGCGTGGTCGCCCCAAACCGGCAGCCTGGTGGCGATCTGGTTGGGTTGCTGCAACACGCTCAGCATGCCTCCGAGTTGCTCACAGCGTTGCCGCAGGGCAGCAATGGCGTAACTCGGCGCCTGGCCCCAGGCCCAGCCCTGACCCACACCCGCAGCGATCGCACACGGCAGCTCCTGCAGCAGGCCTTCCTGCAACAGAGACCGCGCGGCCGCTGGCGGCACCCCCAGATGCAGCAGCCAGAGGTCTTCGTTCAGTTGACCGGAACCTCGCGCTGAGTCCTCCAGTGCCTCGAGGGCGTCACGGTCCAGGGACCTGGTGGCAAGACCGATTTGGCTGGCTTGGGCCTCAAGCTCCTGGAGCTGCTCTGCGATGGCTGCCTGGCTGATGCTCACCAGGCTCAACAGCAGGCCTGGTTGCCCTTGGCCTGTCAGTGCGCTGCTCAACCAATCCAGGCGCTGGGGCATCAATGCAGCAGCCAGGCACTCTTTTCGCAGTCGCTCGAGCGCTGTCAACTCTCCCGTCCAGAGCAGGCCTGCGCGGTGGGCTTGCTTGGGGAAGGTGCGCAGGGTGAGTTTGGTGATCAACCCCAGGCTTCCCCAGCTGCCGCAGAACAGCCGCATCAGGTCGTAGCCGGCCACGTTCTTGACGACGCTGCCGCCGGCTTGCGCTGTGGTGCCATCGCTCCGCAGCACTTCGATGCCGATCAGTTGATCGCGAATCCCCAGGTAGCGCTGCCGTAGTCCCCCCGCCAGGCCGCGGGCCACCAGGCCCCCCACGCTGCCGGCATGGCCGCTGCCCCAGGGTGCATCGACGGCGAGCCACTGGTTGGTGGCGCCCAGTTCCGCCTGCAGTGCCGCCAGCGGCATTCCTGCCTCCACGGTGACCGTGAAGTCGCCAGCGGAGTGTTCAACGATCCGATCGAGCTTGGCTGCGCTGATGTAGGCCCCAGCCTGAGCCGGCGGTCCCCAGTGCAGGCGGCTGCCGAGCCCCGCCGGGCACCACGGGCTGGCCTGCTGGTGCAGATCCCGCACCAGCTCTTGGAGTTCGCTGGGCTCAGGAGAGATCACGGCACGATGGTGCCATGGCAGAGCGGATCAAGCTGCTGGTGTTGGACGACGACCCCACTGGGTCGCAGACCGTTCACGGTTGTCCGCTGCTGCTGCGTTGGGATCAAGGCAGTCTGCGAGAGGGCCTGCGTCACCCCTCCCCGCTGCTGTTTGTGTTGGCCAACACCCGGGCCCTCTCGCCCCAGGCGGCCCAGGCGCGAGTCCAGGAGATCTGCAGGGCCTTGAAGGCGGCCCTGGCCTCCGAAGGGATTGCGCGCTGGTTGATCGTCAGTCGCGGCGATTCCACCCTGCGGGGCCATTTCCCCTTGGAGCTGGAGACGATTCGCAGCGAGCTGGGCCCCTTTGCTGGTGCCTTGCTCGCTCCAGCCTTCCTGCCGGGAGGTCGCACCACGGCAAGCGGCGTGCACCTGCTCCACGGCGAGCCCGTGCACCTCAGCGCTTTTGCGCAAGATCGTTTGTTTGGTTTCTCCACCAGCTTTTTGCCGGCCTGGGTGGAGCAGAAGACCGCCGGAGCGATGCCAGCGGCGTCGGTCTCGTTGATCGCTCTGCAGGAGCTGGATCAGGCGGCGGCCAGCCCCGACGGCGCCAGGGCGCTCCAGCAGCGTCTGGCGGTATTGCAGTCGGGCTCTCTGGCCTGCGTGGATGCGGAGCAACCGAGCCAGCTGGAAGCCCTGGGCCAAGCCCTGTGGGCCCTGGAAGCGAAGGGCCAGCGCCTCTTGCTGCAGTCAGCGGCCAGCTTGATCAATGGCTTGGTGCCCCTGCCGCCTCAGCCCCTCGATGCGCCGGGCTTGGCCCGCTTGCGCCGCTGTGGCTTGCCGGGGCTAGTGCTGGTGGGATCCCACGTGCCATTGGCGGATCAACAACTGCAGGCTCTGCTGCAGGAGCCCTCCTGCAGTGGCCTGGAGCTGGATGTCCGCAAGATCGCCCGCGTGCTGGAGGGGCCTGCTCCCCGAGAGCTTTTGGGTTCCTTGGAGCAGACCTGGCAGCAGGAGCTCGAGGACCTGCTGGCTGCAGGCCAGACCCCGGTGCTCTTCACCAGTCGCGGCGAGCTGGCATGCCGCTCCGAGGCGGAGCGGCGTCAGTTGGGGTTGGCCGTGGCGGCGTTGATGGCCCGTTTGGCGGGCGGCCTTGCTCCCCGGCTGGGCTATCTGATCAGCAAGGGCGGCATCACCACCCACACCCTCTTGGAGCAGGGGCTGGAGCTGGGCTGGGTCGAGCTGCAGGGTCAGTTGTTTGCCGGGTTGTCTGTGGTGTTGAGCCCCCAAGGTTTGCCGGTGGTGACCTTCCCCGGGAACCTCGGAGACGCAGACAGCCTGCGCCAGGCTTACTTGCTCATGCAGCAGGGCTGAGTCGCCGGCCGGCTTCGGAGACGAGTCCTCCAAAGAGGACCAGGGCGAGGGCGAGCAGGCTGTTGACGCTGTCACTCCAGAGGGCTGCCACCAGAAAGGCCAGGGAGATGGCGCCCACCAGCAGAGGCGTCGCCGGGTAGAGCCAGCAGCGAAAGGGTCGCTCCAGATCGGCCTGGTTGCGGCGCAGGGTCACCAGTGCCACCAGGCCGCTGAGGGGCAGGCTCACGTAGAGAAACGCCCCCATCCCCAGCAGCCGATCAAACGATCCGCCAAGGACCAGCAGGGCGCTGAGCCCAACCGTGATCAGCAGGGCCGGCACCGGCGTCCCGCCGCTGTTCACCTGGGCGGTGAAGCTGGGCATCAGCCCATCGCGCCCCAGGCCATAGAGGATGCGCGGCGCTGCCATGACCACCGTGTTGGTCACCCCCAGCAGAGCGATCAACGCCACCGCCGTGATGACGCTGCCGCCGTTGGCTCCCACCAGCAGGCGGGCCGCGTCGGCGGCCGGCAGGTTCGATTCTGCGAGGACAGGAACCGGCAGCACATGCAGGAGCGCCCCGTTGATCAGCAGGTAAAGCGCCGCCACCGCCAGAACCCCGCCAATCAAGGAGCGGGGCAGGGTCTTGGCTGGTTCGCTGAATTCCTCGGCGAAATAGATCGGGCAGGCCCAGCCGTCGTAGGTCGTGATCACCGCTTGGAGGGCGATGACCCAGGGCACCAGCAGAGGGGTGCCCGGTGCAATGAAGTTCGCGGCTGACTCAATCCGCTGGGGCAAGGGCAGGGCAAAGCAGGCCACCACCAAGCCAAGGAAAGCCAAGGCCTTGATCAAGCTGAGCAGTTCTTGACTGGTGCCGCCGGAGCGCACACCAGGCCATTGGATTGCCGTAAACAGCGCCAGGATGACGAGGGCGATGACGGCGCTGCTGAAGGGGATCAGCGCGCTGAGGTAGTCCCCCAGGGTCGTGACGATCCAGGCCAGGCCGATGCAGTGGGCGATCCAATCGCTCCAGCCCACCAGGAAGCCTGCGCGCTCGCCGAAGGCCTTCTCGGCGTAGACGTACCACCCTCCTGCGCGCGGCAGGCAGCTGGCCAGTTCCGCCACGCAGATCGCACCCAGTAGGGCGTAGAGGCCCCCAAGCACCCAGACCGCCAGGATCAACCCAGTCGAGGGCAACTGCTGAGCCACCAATCCAGGGGTGCGCAGGATGCCCGCTCCGATGGTTCCTCCCACGGCTCCCGCCAGGCCAAAGCCCACCCCGAGCACGCTGAGCAATCCGCCGGAGTGCTTCAAGCCAGGCTTTGATCCAGCAGCTCCATCGGATGCGCCACCTGGATCGGGTGGCCCAGGTCGCTCAGGTGGCGGCGGATCTGCAGGCTGCAGCCGATGTTCGCGCTGGCGATCCTGCATGCCCCGGTCTTAGCCAGATCCGTGGCTTTCAGCACCCCCAAGGCCGCGGCTTCGTCGGGCTGGGTGATGTTGTAGATCCCGGCGCTGCCGCAGCACAGACCCGCTTCGCTGGCCTCACGCAGTTCCAGATGGGGAATGCTGTTCAGCAAGGAGCGTGGGGGCTCCTTGATGCCTTGGCCATGGAGCATGTGGCAGGCATCGTGATACGCCACCACCAACGGTTGTTCGGCGCTGGCGCGTTCACCGTTGGGGTGGTGAAGCGGCTGGAGCCGTTGCTGAAAGCTCTCACTCAATCCGATGCGGTGCAGGTATTCCTGCACGTCAAAGATTTGGTCCCCAAAGCGTTGCGCCCGCTCATGCCAACCCTCCACGTCCTCGAGGATTTTGGGGTAGTGCTTCAAGGTGTGGCCGCAGCCTGAGGCGGCGACCAAGACGGCGTCGAGCGGTTCTGGGCCAGCTGGTTTGCCCTCGCCAACCACCGCTTCGAAACGGCAGATCAGTTGTTGGGCCAGCTCGATGGTCTGCTGCAGTTCCCCTTGGTGATGGGTGACGGCTCCGCAGCAACCTTGGGCGGGGGGGATCACCACATCCAGGCCGTTGGCGCTCAGGACGCGGATGGTGGCTCCGTTGACATCAGGGTCAAACACCCGCTGCACGCAACCCAAGACCAGGCCCACACGACCGCGCCTCTCCCCCTGGGCTGGCACCACCACAGGCCAGGGATCACGGAAGGAGGCAGGGGTGAGCTCAGGCAGCAACTGCTCCATGGCCTCCAGTTGAGGTCCAAGGATCCGCCCCAGCTTTGAGCGGCGGATCTGGGTTTGCAGGGCAGAGCCGGCGTAGAGCCGCAGGGGTTGAAGCAGCGCCCGCAGACGCCCCGGATAGGGCAGCAGGGAGAACAAGAGGCGCCTGAGGGCCTGTTGGCCTGGGCTGCGGAGCTCTGGGGCGTTGAGCTTGGGGCGCGTGGCTTCGATCAGTTCGTCGTAGCGGACGCCGGAGGGACAGGCGCTGACGCAGGCCAGGCAGCCCAGGCAACTGTCGAAATGGGAGGCCACGGTGGCGTCCAACTCCAGTTCGCCTCGCTCCAGCGCCTTGATGGTGTGAATGCGGCCGCGTGGGGAATCCATCTCCGAGCCGATGACCCGGTAGCTGGCGCAGGTGGGCAGGCAGAAGCCGCAGTGAACGCAGGGATCGGTAGCGGCTGAACCCATCCCCCTAGGCTTCCGGCTCTGCACGTGCTGACACGTATTCAATGTCACGACGGCCTGGGCTCGGGGCTTTGTTGCTCTTGTTGTTGGCCGTCGCCAGCTCTGCCTTCTTGAACCTGGCGTTCACCCTCCCCTTGATCCTGCTGGGGCTCGCTCTGGTGTTGTTGAGCCGAAGCCGGTTCTTCGGTCGCTGGTTGATGGTCCGTGAAGGAGGGCTGTATGCCGGGATCACCGCGGTGATGCTGGGTCTGGCGATGTCCGTTGTGAATCTGCAGCGCAGCGGTTTCTGGGTGAACAAGGTCGCGTCTGACCCCACCTCAGCACCGTCAACACCCACTCCTGCAGCTCCTTCGGCTCCAGTCGATGCCAAGCCGCGATCGGTTCCGCGTGTGGTTGATGAGCCAAGTCAGCATGTGGCTGACTACGGAACACCGGCTTCAGAAGGGGCCTGGGTCAGTGGGCCACAGGAATCGTTGGGTTATCGCTATCGAGAGGGTCTGAAGCCCCTGCGGGCACGCCTCATCGGCAAGAACAGTGGTCGTGAGATCTACGACGTTGTCTATTCCTTTGATGCCCAGGGAAACCGCGCTTCCGTCTCATCTCGATCCGGATCAGAAGCACCCATTGCTTTGTTTCTAGGCGGCTCGTTCATGTTCGGCGAGGGCCTCAATGATCAGGACACCCTGCCATCGCAGTTCGCTCAAGCTTCGGGTCTGCCGGTGATCAACGCCGGCATGCATGGCTATGGATCGCATCAGGCCTACCGATTGCTGGAGGACCAGGCTCTTTTGCGGCAGAGAACGGCTCAGAGGCCCATTCAGTTGGTTGTCTATCGGATGATTGGAAATCACGCTATTCGGGCAAGCGGCCGCTATCCATGGGATCGATATGGCCCTTGTTATCAGCTTTCAGGGTCCGGAGACTTGAGCTATCAAGGTTCTTTTCATCGTTGCGGGAAGCGATGGGGCTTCCACAATGCGGCCAGCAATGTTCTGCAGACATTGTCGAATTCCCGAGAGCCATTTACCCGTGAGATGGCGCAAACCTGGGAGCGTACCCTGACGGAAAAGAGAGATCGAAAAAGGCATCTGGCTTTGATTGCAGGCATGAAGGAAAGAGCCAAGCAATACGGAGCGAAGCTGATCGTTGTGAACGAGACGCTTTCGCCCTCTAAAACCCCTGATCAGTCCGGAAATTATGGGTGTGCTCCAGATTCAGAGGCGATTGCCCTCGGAAAAGAACTTCGCCAGATGGGGATCAGAGTTCTCGATACAGATCAGGTTTTGAGTGTTGACCGCTGTACTCAAGGTGAATGGATCATTCCTGGCGATGGGCATCCTTCTGCAGCGGCCAATCGCCAATTGGCACGTGATCTGGCCAGGCTGCATCAGGCTGCCTTAAATTCGTCAAGTCTTCCAGGTAAGCAGCAGTGAAGATTCTCGGCATCTCTGCTTATTACCACGACAGTGCAGCAGCGTTGCTTGTTGATGGTGTCGCCGTCGCGGCCGCTCAAGAGGAGCGCTTTTCCCGTAAAAAGCATGATGCCAGGTTCCCTCAGCATGCAGTGCGCTACTGCCTGGAATCGCAAGGACTTCTTCTGTCCGATCTTGATGCGGTCGTTTATTACGAGAAGCCGCTGCTGACCTTTGAGCGGCTGCTTGAAACCTATTTGGGAGCTGCTCCGCGCGGAGGTCGATCCTTTGTGGCAGCCATGCAGGTGTGGCTGAAGGAAAAGCTCTTTCTCAAGACAGAAATCAAGAAGCAGCTCGCTGCTTTAGCTGGTGATGCTGAGCCATTGCCCCAGCTGTTGTTCAGCGAGCATCATCTCTCCCATGCTGGAGCTGCCTTTTACCCAAGTCCGTTTGAGAAGGCCGCTGTTCTTTGTATGGACGGGGTGGGTGAATGGGCGACCACCTCGGCTTGGTTGGGTGATGGCTCATCGCTGAAGCCCCTTTGGGAGATTAATTTCCCCCACTCCCTGGGTCTGCTGTATTCCGCCTTTACCTATTACTGCGGCTTCAAGGTTAATTCGGGCGAATACAAGCTGATGGGCCTGGCTCCCTACGGTGAGCCTCGCTTTGTTGAGCAGATTAAGGAGCATTTGATTGACATCAAGCCCGATGGGACGTTCCGGCTTGATCTGAGCTATTTCAAGTTCCATCGCGGCTTCCGCATGACGGGCCGCAAGTTCCACAAGCTCTTCGGCAGGCCCCCCAGAAAGGGTGAAACCGAACTGAGTCAGTTCCACATGGATCTGGCCGCGTCGATTCAGGTGGTGACCGAAGAGATTGTTCTGAAAATCGCGCGCACCCTGCGCGATGAAACCGGAGCGAAGCATCTCTGCCTTTCGGGTGGGGTCGCCTTGAACTGCGTTGCCAATGGCAAGTTGCTGCGCGAAGGCCTGTTTGAGGACATCTGGATTCAGCCCGCCAGCGGCGATGCGGGTTCCGCCCTAGGCGCTGCCTTGGTTGCCTGGCACCAGCACTTTGAACAACCCCGCCAGCCGGTCCCGGGTGATGCCATGGCCGGTACCTATTTGGGTCCTCAATTCAGCAATGAGCAGATTGCTACTTATTTAAATGACATACAGGCGCCATTCCACAGCCTGGATGACGCGGCTTTGTTTGAGCGCTTGGCCGAGTTGCTCGATCAGGGCAAGGTGATTGGTTGGTTTAACGGCCGCATGGAGTTTGGACCTCGTGCCTTGGGGGGGCGCTCGATCATTGGTGATCCGCGCAATCAGCAGATGCAAAGCGTGATGAACCTCAAGATCAAATACCGCGAGAGTTTCAGGCCGTTTGCTCCTTCAGTTCTCGAGCATGAAGTCGGCAATCAATTTGAGCTGCAGGCCAAAAGTCCTTACATGTTGCTTGTGGCCCCTGTCAAAAAGGCTCTTTGCACGCCGATGACGGAACAGCAGCAACAGCTCTTTGGCATTGATAAGTTGAACGTCCCGCGCTCGCAGTTGCCTGCCATTACCCACGTTGACTATTCAGCGCGGGTTCAAACGGTGAGCGAGCGAACCAATCCTCGTTATTTCAATCTGATTCGTGCTTTCCAGAGGAGAACGGGGTGTCCCACCATTGTGAACACCTCCTTCAATGTGCGCGGTGAGCCCATTGTTTGCACCCCGCAGGATGCCTACCGCTGCTTTATGAGAACTGAGATGGATGCTTTGGTGCTTCAAAACCAGTTGCTCCTCAAAACTGAGCAGCCCAAAGAAGAGGCGGATGAACGTTGGATGCAGGAGTTCGAGCTGGATTGATGGCGATGAATCACACCTCTTCAGTGCTCGCTTCGAAGAAGCAACTCCGAGAGTTCGGACTTTTGCTGGGTATCGTCTTTCCGGTGGTCTTTGGCTGGCTGATTCCGGCCCTAAAAGGCCATGCCCATCCGGTTTGGCCATTCGTGATTGGTCTGCCCTCCCTTTTCTTGGGACTTTTGGCCCCCAGGGCTCTGCAACTGCCCTACCAGGGTTGGATGCGACTCGGTCACGCCCTTGGCTGGGTCAATAGCCATCTGATCCTGGGCTTGGTCTTTGTCCTCGTTCTGCAGCCCATCGCCGCTGTCATGCGTCTCGCGGGTTACGATCCGCTTCGCAAAAAGCGCGCTGGACTCGCAAGTTACCGAGAGGAACCAAAGTCTCAAGCGCCGGATCTGACCCGCATCTTTTAAAGCATTACATGGACGCCTTTCTCGATCTCCTCAAGGATGTCTGGGACTTTCTTAAAGTCCGTAAGAAATATTGGCTGGCGCCACTCATCATCACCATTGTTCTGATGGGGGCGCTTCTGGTCTTCACCCAGGGCTCCGTCGTGGCCCCCTTCATCTATTCCATCTTCTAGACCTCGCTTCCTAGGGCTCCTTTCGCCAGAGGAGCCCTTTGCTTGGTTCTCAGCCCTCGAAGTGCTTGATCACGGCATCGGCGAAACCGCTGCAGCTCACCGGCTCCACCGGTGGCTCCATCAGGCGGGCCAGGTCGTAGGTGACCTCTTTGTTGGCGATGGCCGCACTCAGCCCGGCCGTGATCAGGTCGGCGGCTTCCTGCCAGCCCATGTATTCGAGCATCATCACGCCGCTCAGGATCACTGAGCCGGGGTTGATGCGATCGAGGCCGGCGTGCTTCGGCGCGGTGCCGTGGGTGGCCTCAAAGATCGCTGCGCTGTCGCCGATATTGGCGCCGGGGGCCATGCCCAAACCGCCCACCACGGCAGCGGCGGCATCGGAGATGTAATCGCCGTTGAGGTTGAGGGTGGCCAGGATCGAGTAGTCGGCCGGGCGGGTCTGGATCTGCTGGAAGATGCTGTCGGCGATGCGGTCATCGACCATCACCATCTGCTTCCACTGCCCATTGCCGTGGCTGGCGCCGATGGCATCGAGCACACCCTTCACTTCGGCGCAGATCGCCTCTTTCTTCTCGGGGGTGAGGGCGTCGTAGCCGGGGTCCACCATGCGGGCATTGGCTTCGATGCTCAGGCCCGGGTTGCTGTCGGCGTTATCGAGGATCCAGCTTTCGCGCTCGGTGACGCAGTCAGCGCGGAATTCGGTGGTGGCCAGCTCGTAACCCCAGTCGCGGAAGGAACCCTCGGTGAACTTCATGATGTTGCCCTTGTGCACCAGGGTCACGTGGCGCTTCTTGCCCTCGAGGCGCAGGGCGTGCTGGATGGCCTTGCGGATGTGGCGCTGGCTGCCCTCCTTGCTCACCGGCTTGATGCCGATGCCTGAGCCAGCGGGGATCTGGCGCTTGCCGAGCTTGCCGTTGGCCGGGATCACCACCTCGTTGAGGTGCTTGATCAGCTCGAGGCACACCGGATCGCTGGCTTCCCATTCGATCCCCATATAAATGTCCTCGGTGTTCTCGCGATACACGATCACGTCGAGGTCTTGGGGCCGCTTGTGGGGGCTCGGTGTGCCCTCGTAGTAGCGGCAGGGGCGCACGCAGCAATAGAGATCAAAGATCTGGCGCAGGGCCACGTTCAGCGAACGGATGCCGCCACCGATTGGTGTGGTGAGGGGGCCCTTGATCGCCACGCCGTAGGTGCGGATCGCTTCGAGGGTGTCCTCCGGCAGGTACTGGTAGGTGCCGTAGAGGTCGCAGGCCTCATCGCCGGCGTACACCTTGAACCACTCGATGCGGCGCTCACCGCCATAGGCCTTGGCCACGGCTGCATCCAGCACCTTTTGGGTGGCAGGCCAGATGTCGACACCGGTGCCATCGCCGCGGATGAAGGGCACGATCGGGTCGTTCGGCACCACCGGCTGACCGTTCTCGAAGCGAATCGCCGTTCCTTGGCTCGGGGCAGTGAGCTTCTCGAAGGTCGCCATGGCTGCGGCACAACACTGAGGACGAGCCTAGGTTTCGGCCAAACAGGCTTCTGCAGCAGAGGGCACGGATGAATGCTGGCGAGCAGGTTCGATCGATGGAACGGGTTCAGCTGGTGGCCTCCATCGCCGCGCTGTTTCGTCAGTACTTCCCGGACGCCCGCGCCAACTTGAACCCCTGGCGCGACGATCCCCAGACGCGTGCCTTTGAGGACGAGCAGACCCTCGATTTGTCCTTTCATCTACCCGGCTGGAGTCCCCGCAGCCAGTGCCGTTCGTTTCTGCTGCAGTTGCGCCTGGAGCACTCACCGTCCGGGGAGCCTCAGAAACCTCAGCTGTTGGGGGTTCTGATTCGCGGCCTCACCTATGAGGCGGAGCGCTGGCGACTGGCCACCGTTGGTGAGTGGCTTCCCAGTGGAACGCACCTGCCGCAGCCCTCGGTGGTGTCAGCCCTGCAGAGCTTCTGCCGCGCAGTTTTTGACCTCTTTGCGGCGTAACCGTTCGCAACCTTGCCGGCGACGGGGCGGAGGCCGCACCTACGTTGTGCGATCTGCCCGAGCGCTGATCGCGGACCGATCACCATGTCTGTCGCCCTTGCTGCCCAACTGCGTGAAGGGACCAAAAAGTCCCACACCATGGCCGAGAACACCGGCTTTGTGAGCTGCTTCCTCAAGGGTGTGGTGGATAAGGCCAGCTACCGCAAGCTCGTGGCAGACCTCTACTTCGTCTATGGCGCCATGGAGGACGAGTTCATGCGCCTGAAGGACAACCCCGTGCTGGCGCCGATCGCCTTCCAGCAGCTGAACCGCCGCGAGGCACTGGAGAAGGACCTGGCCTATTACTTCGGCGCGGACTGGAAACAGCAGATTCAGCCCTCTCCTTCGGCGCAGGTGTACGTGGAGCGCATCCAGCAGGTGGCCAAGGAGTCACCCGAGCTGCTGGTGGGTCATCACTACACCCGCTACCTGGGGGATCTCTCCGGTGGCCAGATCCTCAAGAACATCGCCCAGAAAGCGATGAACCTGAGTGATAGCGACGGTCTGCACTTCTACGAGTTCGACGCCATCGAAGACGAGAAGGCCTTCAAGGGCACCTATCGCTCGGCCATGGACACCCTGCCCATCGATCAGCCCATGGCCGATCGCATCGTCGAGGAAGCCAATGAGGCTTTCCACCTGAACATGAACATGTTCAAGGAGCTTGAGGGCAACCTGGTGGCCGCCATTGGCAAGGTGCTGTTTGGTTTCCTGACCCGCCGTCAGCGCTCGGGCAGCACTGAGACCGTGGCGGCCTGAGCTTGCGCCCGCTTCGCTTTCTCGTCCCAGGCACCACAGGCCGCTTTCGCTGTGGTGGCCTTCTGGTGGAGCTGCAAACAGCTGGGCTGTTGGCCCAGCTTGGCGGCTCTGTGGAGGTGGTTACCTACCGCCAGCGAGAAGCGAACCATCCGTTTCTGAGCGATCTCCTTCGCGCTGAGCCCCTGCCGGATGGATCTGGCAAGGCCTTGTGGATCGTGAGCTGGGGCTTTGACGTGCCTGGTTTGCTGAAGCAGCTGAGAGGTCGCGCTACGGCCTATCACGCCCACAGCAGTGGTTATGGCTTTTCGCTCCCAGCCGGTGTGCCTGTCTTGGCGGTTAGCCGCAACACCCTGGGCTATTGGGGCAACCTGGCGCCGCGTAACCCGCTCTTTCTCGTGCCGAATGCCCTGGCTCCCCAGTGGCTGGAGCGGGGCGATCGCCGCGGCAGCGGCGCGCGCGCGATTGACGTCCTGGTGCAGCAGCGCAAGAACAGCGCCTATGTCCTCAAGACCCTGGTGCCTGCGTTGAAAGCCCAGGGACTGCGCGTTGAGGTGCAATCCGGCTGGGTGGACGATCTGGTGGATTTGTTCAACAGCGCCGCGGTGGTGCTCTACGACTCCGCGGACTACTGGCGCGGTCGCGGCGTGAGTGAAGGCTTTGGTTTGCCGCCCCTGGAGGCTCTGGCTTGCGGCTGTGTGGTGTTCAGCAGCCTGAACCATGCCCTCGCCGACAGCCTCGATCCGGGAGTCGTGGGGCACCAGTTGGGTGCCGGATCGCTGCAGGCTGATCTCGCGGCCATTGGGGCCGCGGTTCGTGAGCCCGAGGCCTGGCGGCCAGACCCGCAACGCCTCGATGGCCTGCTGGACAGTGCGTCGGAGCGAGTGCTGCTCCAGCGCTGGGAAGCGGCGCTGGCGTCCATCAACCTGCACTGGGATCGCCTGCTGGCAGGTGAGAAGCCCTTGGTGAGCCCAAGCCTGTGGCAACTCCGGATCGGTTCGCTTGCTGGCCGCTTACGCCTGAAGCGGTGATCCCTGCGCCATAGGTTGTGGCCATGCGTAGCCGCACCTTCGATCAGCTTCGCCATCTGTTGAATCACCTGCCGCGCCGCAGGCGATCAGCCCTTTGGCTGTTGGTGCCGCTTTCGCTGGTGCCAGGCGTGATCGATTTGGCCTCGGTGGCCGTGATTGCTCGGCTCACCGGCTCGTTGGTGGACTCCGATCTGGAAGATCGTCTGCCAGGGATTCATGTCTTTGGCGGTGACAGCATCAACCAAAGCCTGTGGATGATCGGTGTCTTCATCGCCCTGGCTTGGCTTGCTTCGTTCTCCAAGATTTCGCTGAAGTTCTTTCAGCAACGCTTGTCTGCGCGGGTCTGGCGTGATCTCTCCGACGAGGTCCACGCCCGTCTGTTGCATCAGCCCTACGAGTACCACCTGGGTCGTAGTACGGCTGATCTCAGCGCTCAGCTGCAGAGCAACCTGAACCGGGTGGCGATGAATGTCGTCACTCCGATTCTTCAGATCCTGAGTGCTTCAGTCTCCATCATCTTGCTGTCGGTTGGCATCTTGTTTGTGGGCCGCTGGCTCGCTGTGATCCTGGTCTTAAGCCTTGTCATTGCCTATAGCTTGCTATCCACCAGTGTGACGCCAAGGTTGCGTCATGGCTTCAAGCAAAAGATGAGGCTGGAGGCTGAATCAACGAATATTCTCTTTGAGTCTCTCGGCTCGATCCGCGATATCCAACTCAGCGGCTCTGAGCCTTACTTCGAGCGTCAATTTCAAGCCTCTGGTGAGAAAGCTCGCCGTTATGCCTGGCTCACTGAATGGCTTCCGGATTTGCCTCGAGGGCTGATTGAGCCCTTTGGCATCACGATGATTTTTGCCGTGGGGGCCATGCCCGCTCTGCTGAGCGGCAATCCCAGCGCGGTGAGAGCGATTCTTCCATTCCTCGCCACCATTGCCGTGGCGGCCTTGCGCCTCACGCCCCCTCTGCAAGACGCCTTCCGCTCCTTGACTCAGCTTCGTGGGGGCCTGCCTTTGTTGGATGGCGCGCTGGCGTTGCTGGATCTCCCGGCTGATCGCCCCACCATTCGCACCCCAGGGGTGCCCTCTGCGGCCGGGGTCTTCCCGCGCAACACGATTCGCTTGGATGACGTTTGGTACCGCTATCCCCACTCCGAGGATTGGGTGCTCAAGGGGGTCAACCTCTCCATCCCGGTCGGTTCTCGTGTCGCCCTGGTGGGCAGCACGGGCAGCGGTAAAACCACCACCGCCAACATCCTCTTGGGCTTGCTGACTCCCAGTCGCGGTGCGCTGGATCTCGATGGCATCCCCGTGGAGGGATTGGATGTGCCCGCCTGGCAGGCCAACTGCGCCCAGGTGCCCCAATCGATCAATTTGCTCAATGCCAGCGTTCTTGAGAATGTGGCGTTTGGAATCCCGGTTGATCAGGTCAAATCCGACCGGGTTTGGGAAGCCTTAGAAGCAGCGCAGCTCGAAGAGTTCGTTGCTGAACTTCCCTATGGCTTGCACACCCAGGTGGGTGAAAACGGTCTGCGCCTCTCGGGAGGCCAGCGTCAACGCCTGGCGTTGGCCCGGGCCTTCTACCGCCAGGCCAGTTTCTTGGTGCTCGATGAGGCCACCAGTGCTCTGGATAACCGCACGGAGTCCGAGGTGATTGAGGCCCTGGAGGTGATCGGTCGCCGTTGCACCACCGTTGTCATTGCCCACCGGCTCAGCACCGTTCAGCGCTGTGACCGCATTTACGAGTTTCACAATGGCGTGGTGAAGGCCTACGGCAGCTACGACGAACTCAAAGAGCGTTCAGCCAGTTTTCGTGAGCTCGCGATGTTGGAGCAGCGTCAGGGCGCCTCATGAGTTTTCTCGCTGGCCTGAACGATGCCCAGCGCCGGGCTGTTGATCACCACGAGGGCCCCCTGCTGGTCGTAGCGGGCGCCGGTAGCGGCAAAACCAGGGCGCTCACCCACCGCATCGCCCACATGATTGGCCAGCACGGGGTGGATCCTGGTGAGCTCCTGGCGGTGACCTTCACCAACAAGGCGGCCCGGGAGATGAAGGAGCGCCTGGAGCTTCTGCTGGCTCAGAAATTGGCTCAGAGTCAGTTCGGGCAACCCTGGAGCACCTTGGCTCCGGTGGATCAACGGCAGCTGCGCTCACGCATTTACCGGGAGGTGATCAAGGACCTCTGGATTGGCACGTTCCATGCCTTGTTTGCCCGGCTGCTGCGCTTCGACATCGATAAATTCCGCGACCCCGAAGGTCTGAGCTGGACCCGTCAGTTCTCCATCTATGACGAAGGGGATACCCAGAGTCTGGTCAAAGAGATCGTGACCCAGGAATTGGGGTTGGATCCCAAGCGTTTTGAGCCCAAGAAGGTGCGCTGGGCCATCAGCAATGCCAAGAACCAGGGCTGGATGCCCGAGCAGCTGGAGGCGGATGCAGGCGGTCAGCGGGGCAAGTTGATGGCTGAAACCTACCGGCGCTATCGCCGCGCCTTGGCGGCCAACAATGCCCTTGATTTTGATGATCTGCTGCTGTTGCCGGTGCAGTTACTGCGCCAAAACGATCAGGTCAGGCACTACTGGCATCGCCGCTTCAAACATGTCCTGGTGGATGAGTACCAAGACACGAACCGCACGCAATATGACCTGATCAAGTTGCTGGTCACGGACGGCCGGGATCCAGAAACCTTTGATGACTGGAGTGGGCGATCGGTCTTCGTCGTTGGTGACGCCGATCAGAGCATCTACAGCTTCCGTGCTGCGGACTTCACCATCTTGATGGGCTTTCAGGATGACTTCGGCGATGGCGCCGCCGATGACGCCACTCAGACGATGGTGAAGCTGGAGGAGAACTATCGCTCCACAGCCACCATCCTTGAGGCAGCCAATGCCTTGATTGCCAACAACAGCGAGCGCATCGACAAGGTGCTCCGTCCCACCCGCGGCGAGGGTGAGCCGCTCACGTTGACGCGCTGCGATGACGAAATCGCTGAGGCCGAGGCGGTGGTGCATCGCATGCGGATGCTGGAGGCTGCCAACCCTGATCTGCGCTGGGGCGATATGGCGGTGCTGTATCGCACCAACGCCCAGTCGCGGGCCATGGAGGAATCCCTGGTGCGTTGGGGCATTCCCTACGTGGTCGTCGGTGGCCTGCGCTTTTACGACCGCCGCGAGATCAAGGACATGCTCGCCTACCTCAAGTTGTTGGTGAATCCGGCCGACACGGTGAGCTTGCTGCGAGTGCTCAATACCCCCAAGCGGGGCATTGGCAAAACCACCATCGAGCGGCTGACCGATGCGGCGAACCAATTGGGGATTCCGCTTTGGGATGTGGTGAGTGATCCAGAGGCGGTGCGCTCCTTGGGTGGGCGCTCGGCGAAGGGACTGCTGCAGTTTTCGGAGTTGATTCACGACCTGCAAACCCGTTCCCAGGAGGCGCCTCCTTCGGAGTTGGTGCAGCGGGCCATGGAGCAGAGCGGCTACTTGGCCGAATTGATCGCGACGGGCACCGATGAAGCGGAGGATCGCCGCCGCAACCTCAATGAGCTGGTGAACGCGGCCCTCCAGTACCAGGAGGAAAACGAAGAGGGTTCGCTCGAAGACTTCCTCGCCTCTGCCGCCCTGGCCAGCGATGCCGACAGCAAGGACACCGAACAGGATCGGGTCACCTTGATGACCTTGCACGCCAGCAAGGGCCTGGAGTTTCCCGTGGTGTTTCTGGTGGGCCTGGAGCAGGGGCTCTTCCCCAGCTACCGCTCCTTGGAGGATCCCGCCGCCATGGAAGAAGAGCGCCGCCTTTGCTACGTGGGGATCACCCGCGCCAAGGAGCGCTTGTTCCTCTCCCATGCCAGTGAGCGCCGGCTCTGGGGCGGGATGCGGGAGCCTGCTGTGCCCTCGGTGTTTCTCTCGGAGTTACCGGAGGAGCTGGTGCAGGGGGATATCCCCCGCAGCGGTGGGGCGGCGATTCGCCGCGAGCAGCGCATGGAGCGTCTCACCCGGGTGGACCGGCCGTCGTCTGCCGCGAGCGCTGCGCAGCCCGCCAATGCGGTACGCCGGCGCAGTGCGGCGCGGACCTGGTCGGTGGGTGACCGCGTCCTGCACAGTTCCTTTGGCGAAGGGCAGGTCACGCACCTGTTCGGCAGTGGCGAGAAGATCTCGATTGCGGTGAAGTTCGAGGGCATGGGGCCGAAGATCCTCGATCCCCGCTTGGCACCCATCGAACCCCTCTGAGGGCTCGCGCTGTGGAGATCCCCGACGTCCCGAAGCCGCTGCTGGAAGCCCTCAGGCAGGCAGCTGAAGGCAGGCGTTGTGCCTTGGTGGGCGGGGTGGTGCGGGATTTGCTGTTGCATCGCCACCACGAAGATCCCTGGCGCGGTCTCCCTGATCTCGATCTGGTGGTGGAGGGCCGAGCCGCTGATTTTGTGGCGCGACTAGCCGATGCCCTAGCAACACTCTTTGCGGTGCCGGTGCCGCTGCGGGTCCAGGAGCACGGCTCCTTCGGCACCCTCGAGCTTGAGCTGGATCTCCCCAAGGAGCAGGGGGGCACCTGGCTGCTCGACATCGCCTCAGCCCGCCATGAGCGCTATCCCCAGCCCGCTGAAAACCCAGTCGTGAGCCTGGGAGCCCTGGATGACGATCTGGCCCGCCGTGACTTCACGGTGAACGCCATGGCCTTGACCCTGGACGGAGCTGAACTGATCGATCCCCATGGCGGCCAGCGGGACCTGAGTGCTCGGCAGCTGCGCTTCCTGCACCCCCACAGCGTCAGCGATGACCCCACCCGCCTGCTGCGGGCCGCCCGCTATGCCGCGCGCTTGGGGTTTGATCTGGCCCCTGATGCCCAGGTTCAAACCCATGCCACGTTGTCGGCCTGGCCTTGGCAGTGGCGACCAGGAGATGACCCGGGTCAGGCCCCACCGGCTTTGGGTACGCGTCTGCGGATGGAGCTGGAGCTGCTGCTGAGCCGCGAGCCCTGGCGGCAAGCCTTGGCTGCCCTGCAGCGCTGGGGTGCCTTGGTGTTGCTGGATCCGCAACTGCAGGCTGACCGCCAATGGCGGCGCCGGCTCCACTGGGCCCAGCGGCTGCAGGTTCCCTTGCTCCCGGCCTTGCTCGCGGGGGCGCGTGATCCTCTGGCCTTGGCGGAGCGGCTCCAATTGCCCCACCGCCAGCACAAGCTGCTGGCTCAAATGCTCGAGCTAGAGCACCGCCTGCAAAGCCAGCCCGCAGAACAGCCACCTTCGGCGTGGTGTCAGTGCCTGGAGGCGCCGGGCCTGAGTCCCGAGGCGGTAGCGCTGCTGGTTGCGCGCGGCACAGCTAACGGGAAGCCGCTGCTGCGCTGGTGGCTGCGCTGGCGCCATGTGCGATCACCCCTCACTGCAGCCGAGTTGATGCGCGAGGAGGGCTTGCGGCCAGGACCGGAGCTGGGTGAACGCCTACGGCAACTGCGCTTGACCGCTCTTGATCGCTAGCTCGTCGTCGCCGATGGCATTGGTGTCGTAGCGCCGGAAGTAGTCGAGGTCGCGAACACTGGCGTAATCCGCGTGGTTCACATCGCCGCGGGTCATCTTCACGGCTGTGAAGAGTTCCAGGGATTGGATGGCGTAGTGGTTGAGGTGCAGCGGATGGGAGGCCAGGGCAGCCTCGCTGATGGCCTGAAAGCTGCCGCGATCAGCGGGTTCACCATTGGGCAGGATGCGCCGCCCCCAGCTCAGGTTGCAGGTGTGCACATCCAGGCTGCGGATGCGGGAGGCGCGGGCAATGGTTTTGCCAGGAATGCCTCCTTCGGCGGTTTTGCAGGGATGGGGGGCGTCGGCCTTGGCCCTGGAGACAAATCCGGAGCGAACGCTCTTGGGTTGGCTCTGGTGGCCCGATGAGCCAAACATCTTCCAGGGCAGGTGGATGCAGCTCACGTCCATGGGTTGGGCCTTGAGCACATCGCTGATGCGCATCCCAGGCCCTCGCGCGTAGATGAATTCATCCAGATCGCAGACCAGCAGCCAGCGGCACTGACTACGCAGGCGCTGCAGATGCTCGTTGTAGATCTGCCGCTGGCAGTGTTGGCGGCTGTCGTGGTGGAGGGTCACCACGCCAGAGGCGATGAAGTCCTGGAGCGGGCTTAAGAAGTCATCAGTGCTGTTGTTGTTGATCAGGTGGATCGCTGTGGCCCCTTCAGCGAGGTAGTGCTCCACCCACTCAGCGAGCACGTGGCTCTCGTTTTTGAACATGGCCAGCACCAGAAGCTGGTGCGGCTTCCTCAGCCGGGTGGATGCCAGGCAGCTGCTGTATTCCTGCAGCAGCCGTAGCGCCTTGATCACGAGGCGTAGCCCTGGGGGTTGGCGCTTTGCCAGGCCCAGCCATCGCGGCACATCTGGCTCAGGCCCCGTTGGGTGCGCCAGCGCAGCCGCTTCGCTGCCAGTGACGGGTCGGCCACGGTGGTTGCTGCATCGCCAGGCCTGCGGGCCACGACCTCGTAGGGCACGGCCTGACCTGATGCTGCTTCAAAGGCGGCCACCACCTCCAGCACGGAGTGGCCTTGGCCGCTGCCCAAATTCAGGGTGAGCAGCTGCGGATCTTCAGCCAGCAAGACATCCACAGCCGCTCGGTGCCCTTCGGCGAGATCCATGACGTGGATGTAGTCGCGAACGCCGCTGCCATCGGGGGTCGGCCAGTCGCCGCCGAAGACCGAGAGGCGGCTTCTGCGGCCCACCGCCACCTGGCTCACAAAGGGGAACAGGTTGTTGGGAATGCCATTGGGGTCCTCGCCCAGGCGTCCACTGGGATGGGCGCCGACGGGGTTGAAGTAGCGCAGGCAGGCGATCCGCCAGTCCGGTTCGCTGGCTGCCAGGTCCGAGAGCATCCGCTCAACCGCGGCCTTGCTGTGGCCATAGGGGTTGATGGGCTGCACCGGGGCGCTCTCCGGGATCGGCACCACATCCGGGATCCCATAGAGCGTGGCGCTGCTGCTGAACACGAGCGTCCGGCAGCCCGCCCGTTGCATCGCTGCTAGAAGCTGCCTGGATCCGCAGACGTTGACGTCCCAGTAGGCCAGCGGCTTGGCGACGGATTCGCCCACGGCTTTGAGCCCCGCGAAATGCACCACCGCATCGGTGCTTGTGCCCAGGGCTTGATCGAGATCGGCGGCTGAGCGGATATCCCCTTCCAGAACACGCAGCCTTGCGGCGGCCTCAGGGCCCGCCAGCTCCTGCACCCGCCTGAGGCTTTCCGGGGAGCTGTTCTGGAAGTTGTCGAGCACCACCAGGCTGTGGCCTGCCTCCAGCAGCACCAGGGCGGTGTGACTGCCGATGAAGCCAGCTCCTCCAGTGATCAGCAGCTGGGCCAAAGGTCGGCAAGACGGCTTCCAGCGAGGCTAAGGGTGCCACTGCAGACTGGCTGCAGCATTGGGCCAGGAGTGGAGAAGCTGCAAAGCCTGCGGGGCATGGTGGATCTGCTGCCTGCGCAGACCGCTCTGTGGCAGCGGGTGGAGCACCAGGCCCGTGAGCAGTTCCGCCGCGCCTGCGTGCAGGAGATCCGCACCCCTGTGCTTGAGGTCACCGAGCTCTTCGCCAGGGGGATCGGTGAGGCCACCGATGTGGTGGGCAAGGAGATGTACACCTTCCTCGATCGCGGCGAGCGCAGTTGCACCTTGCGGCCGGAGGGCACGGCCTCGGTGGTGCGCGCTGCGATCCAGCACGGCTTGTTGAGTCAGGGCCCCCAACGTCTTTGGTACGGCG
>JBMSIW010000010.1:0-24926 GCA_049418265.1 Vulcanococcus sp. | reverse complement strand
CCCTCAGCGAGGACTGAAGCCATGACCCTTTCCAGCAACACCATCACCACCCAGCTCGGTGATCAGGGCCTCGGCCAGCAGCCCTGGTGGGTTGAGCAGTGGATGGAGCTCATCAATGGATACCGCTTCAAGAAACGCCTGGAGCGCGCCTGGGCCTACGCCCGTGAGGGGAACGTTCTCTCGATTCGCTTCGAGGGTCGCCGGGTGCATGCCCGGGTGCAGGGCAGCGGCGAAGACCCCTACAAGGTGAAGCTCTGGCTGGATGTCCTCAACGATGAGGACTGGAACTACGTCCTGGAGGCCCTGGGGCAGAAAGCGCGTTGGTCCGCCCAGCTCCTGGCCGGCGTGATGCCCCAGGACATCGAGCGGGCCTTCGCCGCCAGCGGCAAGCGCCTCTTCCCCTTCAAGTTGCAGGAGGTGCGCAGTGAATGCACCTGCCCCGACAAGGTGAATCCCTGCAAGCACGTCAGCGCCGTCTACTACCTGATGGGCGAGCGCTTCAGCGAAGACCCCTTCGTGCTCTTCCAGCTGCGGGGCCGCACCCGCGCCCAGCTGCTCAGCGATCTGGCCGTCAAACGCCGGGCGCTGCTCGCCCAGAAGGCCAAAGAGGCCAAAGCGGCCCAGGCCAACGCCGAGGGCGACGCCGTGCCCTCCCTCAACCCGGAAGCATCCGCCAACCCGGCACCCATCGCGATCCGCGAGCCCAAGCGCTGGTGGCGCTACGGCTCTGCCCTGGATCCAGCCTTGGTGGTCATCACACCGGCCATGGAAGGTGACACGGGCCTCGATGAAGCCGGCGCCGTACCCCTCGCCGAAGACGGCCGTTTCCCGGATGCCGGCAGGCATTTCGTTGAGCACCTCAAGGCCCAAGGGGCCAGCTTCAGTGCCGCCGCCATGGCCACCGCCATGGCCGCCGGCAGCCAACAGGACGCCTGAGTTGCGCCTGAACCCGCGCCTGAACCGACGACGACGCCGGTTGCGTAGGCGTTTGCTGCAGCAGGCTCCTGCCCCCTGGCTCACCCCAGGGAAACTCCAGCTGGCCGAACTGCTGCTGCAGTCCCATCAGCTGGCCTTTGGCAAAGCCTTGGCCGCCGCGCCCCAGGAACTTTTCAGCTCCGATCTGGTCGTGCTGGCCCATGACGGCAGCGCCGATCCCTGCCTGACCTATGCCAACGCCGCCGCCCTGCGGCTCTGGGAGCGGACCTGGAACACCATGGTGGGCATGCCCTCGCGCCTCACCGCCGAGCAACACGAGCGCAGCTCCCGCGCCCAGGCCCTCCAGCAGGCCCTGGCACAACAGTCCATTGAGGGCTACAGCGGCATCCGCATCAGCAGCAGCGGCCGGCGTTTTCAGATCCACAACGCCCGGCTCTGGACCCTGCTCAGAGCCGATGGCAGCCCCTGCGGGCAGGCCGCCGCCTTCAGCGACTGGTGGTGGCTCTAGGGCAGCGTTCGGCCTCCACCACAAACCTGTCGCAGCAACCGAACCCAAGGGGTGAGGGCCGTACTGAAAGGGTCGGTTCTTGCCCTCCTGGGAGTGATTCAACGGGGGCACATTGGCGTTGCGGGTGATTCCCCGCACCCGCAACACCTGGAGGAACAGCCATGCTGACCCTGCGCCAATCACCCTTTGATCTGTTCGAGAAAGATCTGTTCAAGCAACTCGAGCAGCAACTGCACACCGCCGAACGCGTCCCCCCCGCCGAAGTCCTCGAAACCGAGGCCGGCTACGCCATCAGCCTTGAGCTGCCCGGGGTCTCCCGCGAGTCGATCGATGTCAAAGCCACCGATCGCAGCCTGGTGATCACCGCCGAACGCTCGGCACCCGCGGAAGGATCTCCTGCGCCCATGCTGAGCGAGTTCCGCTACGGCACCTGGAGCCGCAGCTTCCGCTTCCCCTCGGGCATCGACCGCGACGGCCTCGAGGCCCACTACCGCGACGGCCTGCTGACCGTGGTCGCTCCCAAAGCCCAGACCACCACAACGGTCTCCGTGAAAGTGGAGGGCTAAGAGCGGACCTGAGCACCACACCAATCGAGAGACGGGATCAAGCCCCGGCCCCGTGCCGGGGCTTTTTCATGCTCCAGACCAGATTTCAAGGCGCGCTCCGTAAAGTTCAGACCACGCGCGAGGTGATCCCATGGTTGTCGCTGCCAGCACGCCCCGTCTCAGCCTGCAGAGCGAGCTGATCGCCAGCGACACCACCACGATCCGCTCCCTCGACTGGGACCGGAGCCGCTTTGACATCGAATTCGGCCTGCGCAACGGCACCACCTACAACAGTTTTCTGGTGCGGGGTGAGCGCACCGCCCTGATCGACACCAGCCACCTCAAGTTCGAGCACAGCTGGCCCGCCCTGCTCCAGGAGCAGATCGATCCCAAGGACATTGATGTCCTGATCGTCAGTCACACCGAGCCCGATCACTCCGGCCTGGTGGGACATCTCCTTGAGCTCAACCCAGACCTTGAGATCGTCGGCTCAAAAGTCGCCATTCAGTTCCTGGAAAACCAGGTGCACCGCCCCTTTCAAAGCCGCGCGATCAAAAGCGGCGATGAGCTGGACCTGGGCACCAACCCAGAGAGCGGTATCCAGCACCGCTTTGAGTTTCTGAGCGCCCCGAACCTGCACTGGCCCGACACGATCTTTTCCTTCGACCACGGCACCGGCATCCTCTACACCTGCGATGCCTTCGGAATGCACTACTGCTCCGAGGACGTCTTCGACGTGGACCCAGGCGCCCTGGCTCCCGATTTCCGCTTCTACTACGACTGCCTGATGGGCCCCAACGCCCGCAGCGTGCTGCAGGCCATGAAGCGGATGGATGCCCTTCCGGCGATCAACACCATCGCCGTGGGTCATGGCCCCCTGCTGCGCCATCACCTCAGCCTCTGGATGAGCGACTACCGCGACTGGAGCAGTGACCGCAGCAAGGGTGAGGCCTATGCCGCTGTCTGCTACGTCAGCCAATACGGCTTCTGCGACCGTCTCAGCCAGGCCATTGCCCGCGGCATCGGCAAAGCCGAAGCCCAGGTGCAGCTGGTGGACCTGCGCGCCACCGATCCCCAGGAGCTCAGCGCCCTGGTGGGCGAGGCCAGTGCCGTGGTGGTCCCCACCTGGCCCGCCAACGCCGATCCCGACCTCCAGGCCTCCGTGGGGACCCTGCTGGCAGCCCTGAAACCCAAGCAATGGGTGGCCTGCTACGACGCCTATGGCGGCAACGATGAGCCCATCGATGCGGTGGCCTCCCAGCTGCGCAGCATGGGCCAAAAGGAAGCCTTTGAACCGCTGCGGGTGCGTCAGGTGCCCGATGGCAACGACTACCAGCGCTGCGAAGAAGCCGGCACGGACCTCGGTCAGCTGCTCACCCGCGCCAAGACCATCGCCGCCATGAAATCCCTCGATGGGGATCTCGATAAAGCCCTTGGGCGCCTCTCCGGGGGCCTCTATGTCGTGACCGCCCGCCAGGACGAGCGGGCCTCCGCCATGGTGGCCAGCTGGGTCAGCCAGGCCAGCTTTGATCCGCCGGGCATCACCGTGGCCGTCGCCAAGGACCGCGCCATCGAAGCCCTGATGCAGGTCGGCGATCGCTTCGTGCTGAACATCCTGCGGGAGGACAACTACCAGGACCTGATGCGCCATTTCCTCAAGCGCTTCCCGCCCGGCGCTGATCGCTTCGCCGGCGTGGCCACCCTGGATGGCGTCGCCAGCGGCGGCCCGGTGCTGGGCGATGCCCTGGCCTTCCTCGGCTGCCGGGTCATCCAGCGCATGGAAGGCCCTGACCACTGGATCATCTACGCCGAGGTGGAGCAGGGCAACGTCTCTGACACCGAAGCCAGCACGGCCGTCCATCACCGCAAAGTGGGGAACCACTACTGATGGCGGAGTCCAGCAACGATCGCCGCGTCATCCAGCTGCCCCTGGATGCAGGTCTGATCTGCCTGCGGGGGCTCAGCCCCAAACGCCTGCGCTTTGAGGTCGAATACGGCCTGGAGCGGGGCACCAGCGCCAACAGCTTTCTGTTTCTGCCTGGGGCCGCTAACGCCAACGGCCAAAGCGAGCAGATCGGCAGCAGCGCCGCCTTGCTGGTCCATCCGCCGGGGGCCTCCTTTGCTGAGCCCTACCTCGAGCAGCTGCGGCAGCTGGTCCCAGCCAACGTCGAACTGCAGGTGGTCGTCAGCCATGTGAACCCCAACCGGGTCGCCCTGCTGCATCAACTCGCCCGCGGCTGGAGCAAGCTCCGGCTGATTGCCTCCAACCCCGGCGCCAAGTTGCTCGAGGACCTCTGGGGGCAGCGCAAACCCAGCGCCCCAGGGGAGCCTGAGCCCGAGGCCCTGCCCGAGCTGCCGCCCATCACCATCGTGCGCGGCGAAGACAGCATCGAGCGGCCCGACGGCTACAGCATCAATCTGCTCTCAGCACCGACACCCCGTTGGCCTGGCGCCCTGATGGCGTTTGAGGAAACCACGGGCCTGCTGATGAGCGGCAAGTTCTTCTCGGCCCACCTCTGCAGCGAAGCCTGGGCCGAAAGCAACCGCAGCAGCACCGAGGAAGATCGGCGCTATTTCTACGACTGCCTGATGGCCCCCATGGCCCGTCAGGTGGAGGCCGTGCTCAATCGCCTCGATGAGCTGCCGATCCGCACCATCGCCCCAGGCCATGGGCCCGCCATCGCCGAAAGCTGGCGCTCCCTGCTGGTGGACTACCGCCGTTGGGGCGAATCCCAGGGCCGCTCCAACTTGAGCGTGGCCCTGCTCTTTGCCAGCGCCTACGGCAACACGGCCGCCATCGCCGATGCCATTGCCCAGGGGGTCTCCCGCACGGGCGTGCGCGTCGAGAGCGTGAACTGCGAATTCACCCCAGCCGAAAAATTGCTGGAGGCGATCCGCGGTTGCGATGCCCTGCTGATCGGCTCGCCGACCCTCGGTGGTCATGCCCCCACACCGATCGTCTCCGCGCTGGGCACCGTGCTCTCTGAAGGCGATCGCTCCAAGCCGGTCGGCGTCTTCGGCAGCTTCGGCTGGAGCGGCGAAGCCATCGATCTGCTCGAGAGCAAGTTGCGCGATGGCGGCTTCAACTTTGCCTTCGAGCCCATCCGCGTGAAGTTCAGCCCGGATGCCGCCACGATCAAAACCTGCGAGGAAACAGGCACCGGCCTGGGCCGCAGCCTGATCAACCAACAACGCAAGGCCCAACGGCGCAGCTCTGCCGCCGGCGGCCTCAGCGAAAGCCGCAGCAACCCCGCCGTACAAGCCCTCGGTCGTGTGGTGGGTTCGCTCTGCGTCCTCACCACCGAAAAAGGCAGTGGCGACAGCCAGCTCAGCGGCGCCATGGTGGCCAGCTGGGTCAGCCAGGCCAGCTTCACCCCGCCGGGCGTCACCGTGGCTGTGGCCAAGGACCGGGCCGTGGAAGCGCTGCTGCACGTCGGCGATGGCTTTGCCCTCAACGTGCTCGCCTCAGGCCGCGAAAGCGGACCGATGAAGCAATTCCTTCAACCCTTTGCCCCAGGTGCCGACCGCTTTGCCGGTCTGGAGCTCGAGCGCAGCCCCAACGGGCAACCCATCCTTCCCGAAGCCCTCGCCTGGCTGGAGTGCAGCGTCAAACAGCGCATGGAATGCGGGGATCACTGGCTGATCTACGCCCAGGTGCAATCCGGCGCGCTGCTGGATGCCGACGGAACAACGGCCGTGCATCAGCGCCGCAGTGGCGCTAACTACTGATTCACAACAGTTCAACCGTTGCTTCAAAACGGCAAAAGTCAGTTCGCAGAATCGTTCTCAGGCGAGCGAAAGGCCCGCCTCAACCAACTGTGATCTGCAGCCGAAGAAAAGCTGAATTCAGCGGGGATCACAGCCGCGGCCGCTGAAATGAAAAAACCACAGCCCTCAACCGCGGCATGGCCCAGACCACGGAATCCAGCTCTCGCACGCAGCGCTGGGTGGTTCGCTACCGCGGGTTTGTCCTGATTCCACAGAACGACCTCTCCTGGCTGGTGCGGCCGGAACGCAGCCCCATGAAGCTGCTGCCGTTTCGGGCACCGGCCAGCTCCGTGGAGGACGTCAAGGCACTGATCGATTGGCGCCTCGGGCAGGCTTCAGCGAGCCAATCAGCCTGATCCGATGCCTGGGCTCAGGCGGCCTGCGGAGGAGGAGGGGTAGAGCCGCCAGCCTGGAACGGCAGCACCACGGTGGCCCAATGGTCTGGGCGCTGCGGGCGGCTGCGGCGTGGACGACGCACACCAAAGGGAACACGCACCACGTTGGTGCCTTCAACACGCAGGGTCTGCCCGGTGATGGAGGCCTGATTAAGACTGCCCTGCAGGGGGGGCAATTGGATGCCCTGGTCGCCCTGGGGGAGGCTTTCAAGTGTTGTGTTGATCTTGTCGCTCATGGGTCCCCCGGAACTACGGCGATGCCTGCAGTTGCAGCAGATCCTGCTGGAAAAGCAAGGGCAAAAGCAGAAAGAAAATCCGGAATTTTCTACTGTCCGTTGAATTTAAACGCACGTCAGGCAGCCGTTGGTGTGAATTGCGCCAATTCCTCAACGGATGGGCAAGTGCAAACGAGATTGCGATCCCCGTAGGCGTTATCGATCCGGGCCACGGCCGGCCACAACTTGCTGCTCTGCTGCTCTTCACCACCGGGATAGGCGGCCTGCTGCCGGCTGTAGGGACGATCCCAGATGTCAGCCGTGACGGCGGGCAGGGTGTGGGGCGCCCGTTTCAGTGGGTTGTTCTCCGGATCCAGCGTCCCGGCCTCCACCGCGGCTGCTTCCTGGCGAATGGCCGCCATGGCAGCGGTGAAACGCTGCAGCTCCGGTAGAGCTTCGCTTTCGGTGGGCTCCACCATCACCGTCCCGGCCACGGGCCAACTCACCGTGGGCGCATGGAAGCCGTAGTCCATCAACCGCTTGGCCAGGTCGTCGACCTCCAGGCCAGCGCTGCGCTTCAGGGGGCGCAGATCAAAGATGCACTCGTGGGCCACACGGCCGTTGCGGCCTCGGTAGAGCACCGGGAAGTGGGGCTCCAGCTGATCTGCCAACCAGTTGGCCGACAGCAGGGAAACCGCGCTGGCCTGGCGTAGACCCGCACCACCCATCATCCGGATGTACATCCAACTGATGGGCAGGATGCTGGCGCTGCCCCAGGGGGCCGCACTCACCGGCCCAATGGCCTGTTCACCGCCGCAGGCCTCCACCAGGGGATGGCCTGGCAGGAAGGGGGTGAGATGGGCCGCTACCGCAATGGGGCCCACCCCTGGGCCGCCGCCGCCGTGGGGGATACAGAAGGTCTTGTGCAGGTTGAGGTGACAGACATCAGCCCCGTAGGCCCCGGGCTTGGCGAGACCCACCTGGGCATTGAGGTTGGCCCCATCGAGATAGACCTGACCTCCGTGCTGATGCACCAAGGCGCAGATCTCCTGAATGCCCTCCTCAAAGACCCCATGGGTGGAGGGGTAGGTGACCATCAAGGCCGCCAACTCAGCGCTGTGCCGCTCGACCTTGGCCTGCAGATCAGCGCGATCGATGTTGCCCTGCTCATCGCAGGCCACCGGCACCACCTGCAATCCCGCCATCACGGCACTGGCCGGATTGGTGCCGTGGGCGCTGGTGGGGATCAGGCAGATGCGGCGTTGGCTCTCACCACGGCTGCGGTGATAGGCCCGAATCACGAGCAACCCGGCGTACTCCCCTTGGGATCCCGCATTGGGCTGGAGCGAGACGCCGGCAAACCCCGTGATGGCCGCCAACCAATGTTCCAGGTCGGCCACCAGGCGGCGATAGCCGGCGCTCTGATGGGCCGGCGCGAAGGGGTGCAGCCCGGCAAAGGCAGGCCAGCTGACCGGCTGGAGCTCCGCCGCGGCGTTGAGCTTCATCGTGCAGCTACCCAGCGGGATCATCCCGTGCACCAAGGAGAAGTCCTTGGAGACCAGGCGCTGGATGTAGCGCAGCAGTTCCGTCTCGCTGCGATAGCGATGGAACACCGCCTGCTGCAGCCAAGGACCCTGGCGCTGGGGAACCGCCTCTGCCCAGAGCACCGCTTCAGGCTCCTGGCCCTGCAATTGCGCCAGGAGCTCCTGCTCCAGGGCACCCAGATCCGGCGCCGTCTGCGGAAGGGCCGCCAAGGCGGACAGCAAGCGCTGCAGCTCCGCCCGGTCGCTCAATTCATCGAGGCTGATGGCAAAGCCATCGCTCTCCGGACGCAGGTTGAACCCGGCCGCCGCAGCGCGGGCCAGCAACTCAGCCGCATCCGGGCAGTGAACGCGCACCGTGTCGAGACCCGGGGCCGCCTCAGGGGCATGGCCCAGGGCTTCGAGTCCGCGGCGCAGCAGCTCCCGAAGCAGCACCAGGCGGCGAGCCATGGCGGTGAGGCCCTCGGGGCCGTGGTGCACCGCGTAGAAGCTGGCCATCACCGCCAGCAGCACCTGGGCCGTGCAGATGTTGCTGGTCGCCTTGTCGCGGCGGATGTGTTGCTCGCGGGTTTGCAGGGCCAAGCGCAGGGCCGGGCGCCCCTCAGCGTCCAGGGACTGGCCCACCAGGCGCCCGGGGATCCGGCGTTGATGGGCCGCCGTGGTGGCAAAGAACGCCGCATGGGGTCCGCCAAAGCCCAGGGGCACGCCAAAGCGCTGGCTGCTGCCCACGGCAATCTCCACGCCCAGCTCGGCCACCGGGGCCATCAACACCTGGGCGAGGGGGTCAACGGCGGCGGTGACCAGCACCCCGGCAGTCCTGGCTGCGGCGATCACCGCCGCAGGGTTCCAGAGGGCGCCACTGCTGCCGGGCAGCTGCAAGAGCAAACCGAAAGCCCCGGCGAAGGCATCGGGCTGCTCGAGCAGCTGTTGAGGATTCACCCGCTCAAGCTCGAGCTCCAGGGGTTCGGCCCTGGTCTGCAGCACGGCCCAGGTCTGGGGGAAGACCGCTTCATCCACCAGGAAGCGGCGGGCGGAGGCATCACGGCAGACCCCCAGGCTGAGGGTCATGGCTTCCGCTGCCGCGGTGCCCTCATCCAGCAGCGAGGCATTGGCGATGGGCAGCCCCGTCAGCTCACTGATCAGGGTCTGGAAATTGAGCAGGGCCTCCAGGCGCCCTTGGCTGATCTCGGCTTGGTAGGGGGTGTAGGCCGTGTACCAGGCCGGATTTTCGAAAACGTGCCGCTGCAGCAGGGCCGGCGTGATGCAGTCGTAGTAGCCCAGGCCGATCAGGGAGCGTCCGGCCTGGTTGGCCGCTGCGATCTCACGCAGCTCCGCCAACGCCTGGGATTCACTGCAACCGCTGGGCAGCCCGGCGCAGGCCTGATCGAGATCCAGCCGAATCGGCTCAGGCACCACCTGATCGACCAGATCCTGCAGGTCGGACAGGCCGAGGTCGCGCAGCATCACCTGCTGCTCATGGGCGGTGGGCCCGATGTGCCGGGCCGCGAAGGCGCTGGTGCTGGCTGCGCTCACCTCAGTGCCCATCAACCTTGGCGCCATAGCTGGCCGCATCCATCAGGGCCTCGATCTGGGAGGGATCGCTGGGGCGCACCAACAGCAACCAGCCCTCGCCATAGGGATCGTTCTGGAGCTCCTCTGGGCTGGCGAGAACAGCCTCATTGCGAGCTTCGACGCTGCCGCTGATGGGAGCGATCACATCCTCGACCGCCTTGACCGATTCCACGGAGCCAAAGCTGGCCCCCTGGCTGACGGCGCTGCCCACCTCGGGCAGTTCCACAAAGACGATGTCCCCGAGCTGATCGACCGCGAAGGCGCTGATGCCGATGCGCACCAGCTCGCCTTCGGGCTTCACGTATTCGTGGCTATCGGCGTAGCGGCAGTCCTCGGGGTAGTGAAGAGCCATCGGCGCGGCCGAAGCAAAAGACGAGGCTCAGTTTGTCGAATTGAGCGTGAATCGGGCGAGCCAGGGCCAACCCTGTGAACTGGTTCAAGGCAGCTGGCCAGCCTCAGCCAGGGCCTTCAGCGCTCGCTCCAAGGCCAATTCGGCGTGGGCCGAGGTGGTGCCGCCCTGGGCATACAGGACATAAGGCTCCCGCAGCGGGCCATCCGCGGAGAACTCACTGGTGCTGCCATCGATGAAGGTGCCGCCGGCCATCACGAGCTCGCTGGCATAGCCGGGCATGGGCGCCGGCACTGGATCCAGGTAGCTACCCACCGGCGAGCAGGCCTGAAACGCTCGGCACACGGCCTTCAGGGGCTCCGGCGATCCAAAGCGGACCGCCTGGATCACGTCGCTGCGCACCCCACCCACCAGGGGCTTCACGGCGTAACCCAGCCCTTCAAAGACCGCGGCGGTGAGTTCAGCGCAGAGCAGGGCCTCGCTCACCATCTGCGGAGCCAAGAAGAGGCCCTGAAAGAGCAGCCGGTGCAGGTCAAAGCCGGTGCCACCCTCGCTGCCGATGCCTGGCGCGGTCAGACGGCAGCAGGCCTGCTCCACCAACTCCGGCCGGCCTGCGACATAGCCACCGGTGGGCGCAATGGTCCCTCCCAGGTTCTTGATCAGGGAGCCCGCCATCAGATCTGCCCCGACCGCTGTGGGCTCCTGCAGCTCCACCAGCTCCCCGTAGCAGTTGTCCACAAAGACGATGCAGCCCGGCTGGATGGCCTTGACCTGCTCCACCAGGCGACCGATCTGCCCCACCGTCAGCGAGGGGCGCCAGCTGTAGCCACAGCTGCGTTGGATCAGGACCATGCGGGTCGGCGGCGCCAGCGCGGCCTCGATACCGGCCTCATCCACCGAGCCGTCTGGCAACAGCTCGAGCTCGTCGTAGGCGATTCCGAACTCCGCCAGCGATCCCTGGCCCTCGCCGCGAATCCCGATCACCTCCTCAAGGGTGTCGTAGGGGCGGCCGGTGAGTGCCAGCAGACGATCACCGGGGCGCAGCACCCCGTACAGCGCAGCAGCGATGGCATGGGTGCCGCTGACGAACTGCAAGCGCACTGCGGCCGCCTCTGCTTGCAACACCTGGGCAAAGACCCGATCCAGCACCTCTCGGCCCAGATCGCCATGGCCGTAGCCACTGACCGAGGCGAAGTGGTGCACCCCGACGCGCTCCGCGGCGAAGGCATCCAGCACCCGCTGCAGCCGCGGCTTGACCCCGGCGCGGCGCTCACGGGCCAGGGGGGCGATGCGCTCAAGGGCCTGGGCCACCTGATCAGCGGCCCAGGCCTGATGCGAAGCGGTCATAGGGGAATGAAGCTCAATTGCATGCTGCTCCCGCGTGACGGTCGTCCAGCCGTCTAGATTTTCGTGATCGATGTTTTGGCGACAGCTCTCGAGCCCCAGCCCACATCCCAGGCCTTGGTGCGCAGGCTCCCATTGATGGAGCGCCCCAGCGAACCGCCGCCTGCGACCTCACAAGGAGTTCACTTTGGTCCTAGCCCCCGACACCGCTGCGTCGGTCCGCGTGTATCGCCCTGAGTCGGCGGACGGCGAAGACCAAACCAGCGGATCTAGCGGCTACACCGCGGCCCAAGAAGCCCGCATGCGGGCAGCCCTGGTGGTGCCTCGTGCACCCCTACCCCGCAGTCAGAAGAAATACAAGCTCGGCACCACCGGCTTCATGCTGGCGATCCACATCGGCGCGGTCTTCGCGCTGCTGCCGCAGTACTGGAGCTGGCAGGGGCTCGTGGTGCTGGCCGTCCTCTACTGGACCACCGTGCTCGGCGTCACCCTGGGCCTGCACCGACTGGTGGCACACCGGAGCTTCGTGGCCCCGAAGTGGGTGGAGCGCATCCTCGTGGTGATGGGCACCCTGGCCTGTCAGAGCGGCCCCATCGAGTGGGTTGGCCTGCACCGGCACCACCACAAGTTCTCCGATCAACCGAACGACCACCACGACGCCGCTCGCGGACTCTGGTGGGCCCACAGCGAGTGGATGCTCCATGACATCCCCGCCCTCAAGGAGATTCACCGCTTCACCGGCGACATGCTCCAAGACCCCCTCTACCGCTGGCTCGATCGCTGGTTCCTGCTGCTGCAGATCCCCCTCGGCGCCGCGCTCTATTGGTATGGGAACGCCGCCCAGGTCCACGGCGGTGGCATTGGCCTGGTGCTCTGGGCCATCCCCCTGCGCCTGGTGCTCGTCTATCACGTGACCTGGCTGGTGAACTCCGCCACCCACGCCTTCGGCTATCGCAACTTCGACTGCCCTGACCTCTCCCGCAACTGCTGGTGGGTCGCCATCCTCAGCTTCGGGGAGGGCTGGCACAACAACCACCACGCTCATCCCTCCAGCGCCCGCCATGGCCTGCGCTGGTTTGAGTTCGACATCACCTGGCAGCACATCAAGCTGCTGCGCAAGTTGGGTTGGGCCAAGCGCATCCGCGAAGCGCGCTACCCCGCCTGAAGCTGCTGGCGGATCGCCTCCGCCAGGTTGGCCCCATCCCCTTGAAGGCCCGGTTGCTCCAGCAGCCGGGCTTTTTGGCGCAGGAGCTCCAGAAACTGATCGGCGCTGAGCTCCTGCTCATCGGCGGCCCCCAGAACGGCCAAGGTGCGGCGCAGATCCGCCAACTCCGCATCGAGTTCATCGGCGCTGAAATCCCGCTGACCGGCCATCACCTCGGCAAAACGCTCGCGCCGTTGCCGCTTCTCTGCGGGATAGGCCGCCAGCAACTGCTCTCTGCACAGCCGCCAAGGACGCCCAGCGGTGAACAGCTCCGCCACTGCCGCACTCAGACCCGGAGCCTCCGCAGCAGCGATCCGCAGGTCAAAGGCGCCAGGGAGATGACGCAGACCCACAAAGATCTCGAACAGCTGGGCTGGTCCCAGCGGCAAGCCGTCATCCCCGAGCAAGGGCAACGCCGAGGCCTGCAGGGCCGCGAGCAGCTCGGGCTGATCGCTGATCTGCTGCTGCAGATCAGCGGAGATCCCAGCGGCGGCCTGGGTCGCCAAGAAATGATTGAGACGCCCCAGCACCACGAACAATTCCGGCCCCGGCGAAACCAACTTGCGATTGCGCAGGTTGGAGAGCTGCGAGTTGTGAACGCGCCCTAAACCCAGGCGCTCAGAGAGGGCCGGCAAAACGCGCTGACTCCATCCATTGCGCTCATGCCAGACCTTGATCAGATGCCCGAACGCGTCACGGCCCGCTTCGAGTTCGTCTCGATAATTCATGCGATACGGATCCGTACTGCTACCATTTTAGGAGACATTCGTGGAAGGGTCATGACGGCCGCCATCTCCGCCCCCAGGGCAGTCCAGCCGGCCCAAGGCCGGGACTGGGGCGTGATCGGATTCATGGCCGCCCTGCATCTGCTGGCCCTAGTGGCCCTGCTGCCCAGGTTCTGGAGCTGGCAGGCTCTGGTCAGCTTGCTGGTGCTCTATTGGGTCACGGCCTGCCTGGGGGTCACCCTTGGCTATCACCGAGTCCTGAGCCATCGCGCCCTGCGCCTTCCCCCCTGGCTTGAGCGCTTGTTGGCCACCTGCGGTGCCCTGAGCTGTCAGCACGGGCCCATCGACTGGGTGGGACTGCATCGCCATCACCACAAGTTTTCTGATACGGATGCGGATCACCACAACAGCCATCGCGGCTTCTGGTGGAGCCACATGGGCTGGATGCTGCGCTCCATTCCGGCCCAGGCGGCGGTGCCGCGCCTGACCGGCGACCTGGCCCGCGATCCCTACTACCGCTGGCTGAACCGTTGGTTTCTGGTGCTGCAGCTACCGCTGGCTGGCCTGCTGTTCTGGATCGGCACGGCCACAGGGGCCGGCGGCTGGGCCCTGGTGCTCTGGGGCATCCCCCTCAGGCTGGTGCTCGTCTACCACTGCACCTGGCTGGTGAACTCGGCCACCCACCGCTGGGGCTACGTCCTGCACGAGAGCGGCGACGGCTCCCGCAACAACCCCTGGGTGGCAGCCCTGACCTTCGGCGAGGGGTGGCACAACACCCACCACGCCTATCCCCACTCCGCACGGCACGGCTGGGGATGGCGGGAGCCCGACCTCACCTGGCTCCACATCCGCCTGCTGCAACGGCTGGGCCTCGCCGAACGGGTGCGGCTGCCAGCTCCGCTGCTAGCACAGGCCGCAAGCCGTGGCGTAGGCTGATCAATCGCCAATTCGCTGATCGTTCGACTGCAATCCCATGGCTAAGCGCGTATCCGTAGTCCTCAGCGAGGACGTCCTGAGCCTGGGCAAAAACGGCGATCTGGTTGACGTTGCCCCCGGCTACGCCCGCAACTTCCTGCTGCCCCAGGGCAAGGCTGTCCCCCTGACCCCCGCCGTGCTGCGCCAGGTGGAGCACCGCCGCGCCAAGGAAGCCGAGCGTCAGGCCGCCCTCAAGCAGGAAGCCATCGCCTTCCGCACCGCCCTCGACACCATTGGCCGCTTCACCGTCAAGAAGCAGACCGGTGGCGATGACGTGCTGTTCGGCACCGTGACCAACGGTGACGTGGCCGAGGCCATCGAAGCCGCCACCAAGAAGGAAGTGGATCGCCGCGACATCATCGTTCCCGAAATCCACCGCACCGGCACCTACAAGGTGCAGGTCAAGCTCCACAGCGAAGTGACCGCCGAAATCAACCTGGAAGTGGTGAGCCACTGATCTCCAGCAGCTGAGCTCCAGCAGCTGAGCTCAAGGCGGGACCTGGGCGATCCGGTCACTTGCCGCCACAATGAGCAACCCCCTCGCCGTCAGGCCCCAGCGGGACTGACGGTTTTTTCTTGCTGACAGCAGCCATGGTGAGCGTTCCCCTGAGCAACAGCGAGGCCGAGGGCCGCGAAGATCGGCCAGCGGCCCGGGGACGACCACGCAACGAGACGGGCTTCGAGGCGATGCCCGACGGGGTGCCGCCCCAAAACCTGGAGGCCGAGGAGGCTGTGCTGGGCGGCATCCTGCTGGACCCCGACGCGATCGGACGGGTGGCCGATGTGCTGCAACCCGAGGCCTTCTACCTCTCCGCGCACCGGGAGATCTATCGCACCGCCCTGATGCTTCACAGCCAGGGCAAGCCCACCGACCTGACCGCCATGACGGCCTGGTTGGCGGACACCGGCGCCCTGGAGAAGGTGGGCGGCAGCGGCCGGCTCGTGGAGCTGGTGGAGCGCACCCTCTCCACCGCCTCGATTGACCAGGTGGCACGCCTGGTGATGGACAAGTTCCTGCGCCGCCAGCTGATTCGCTCCGGCAACGAGGTCATCCAACTCGGCTTCGATCAGAGCAAGCCGATGGAGCAGGTGCTCGATGAAGCCGAACAAAAGATCTTCGCCATCAGCCAGGAGAAACCCAGCACTGGCCTGACCCCGACGGCCGAGATCCTCACCGCCACCTTCAACGAGATCGAGAGCCGCTCCCTGGGAACCGCCGTGGCGGGCATCCCGGTGAACTTCTACGACCTCGATGCCATGACCCAGGGGCTGCAGCGCAGCGACCTGATCATCGTGGCCGGACGTCCCGCCATGGGCAAAACGGCGATCACGCTGAACATCGCCAAGAACGTGGCCCAACTGCACAACCTGCCGGTCTGCGTCTTCTCCTTGGAGATGAGCAAAGAGCAGCTCACCTACCGCCTGTTGGCAATGGAGGTGGGGATCGAAAGCGGCCGCCTCCGCACCGGACGGCTCAATCCCGATGAATGGCCCCTGCTGGGCCAGGGCATCAGCACCCTGGGACAGATGCCGATCTACATCGACGACAAGCCCAACTCCGGCGTCCTGGAGATGCGCTCCCTCTGCCGGCGGCTCATGGCCGAATCGGGCAAGGAGCTGGGGGCCGTGGTCATCGACTACCTGCAGCTGATGGAGGGAAGCGGCTCCGACAACCGCGTGCAGGAGCTCTCCAGGATCACCCGAGGCCTCAAACAGATGGCCCGCGAACTGAACGTGCCGGTCGTGGCCCTCTCCCAGCTCAGCCGGGGGGTCGAGGCACGCACCAACAAGCGCCCGATGCTCTCCGACCTGCGGGAATCCGGCTCGATCGAGCAGGACGCTGACCTGGTGCTGATGATCTACCGGGACGAGTACTACAACCCGGACACCCCAGATCGGGGCATCACCGAGATCATCGTGACCAAGCACCGCAATGGCCCGGTGGGCACGGTGAAGCTGCTCTTCGAGCCCCAATACACCCGATTCCGCAACCTGGCTGCGCCCTAGCGTCAGAGGATGGCTTCCCGCGACCACGCCCCGATCGAGCACTTCGACGTGATCGTCGTGGGTGGCGGGCATGCGGGCTGCGAGGCGGCCATCACGGCGGCGCGACTGGGCTGCAGCACGGCCCTGTTCTCGCTCAATCTCGATCGCATCGCCTGGCAGCCCTGCAACCCCGCGGTGGGGGGACCAGCCAAAAGCCAACTCGTCCATGAAGTCGACGCGCTCGGTGGCGTGATCGGCCGTCTCGCCGATGCCACGGCCCTGCAAAAACGCGTGCTCAACGCCAGCCGCGGCCCTGCGGTCTGGGCCCTGCGGGCACAAACCGACAAGCGCCAATACGCCCGCCAGATGCTGCAGCTGCTGCAGCACACCCCCAACCTGGCCCTGCGCGAGGCCATGGTCACGGGCCTTGACGTCGAGGACGACCGGATCCGCGGGGTGCGCACCTACTTCGGCAGCAGCTACAGCGCCGGAGCCGTGATCCTCACTGCCGGCACCTTCCTGGGGGGCCAGATCTGGGTCGGCAACCAGTCCATGGCGGCAGGTCGCGCCGGGGAGCAGGCCGCCGAAGGTCTCACCCAGGCCCTTGAGGAGCTCGGCTTCCAGATGGGGCGCCTCAAGACCGGCACCCCCGCCCGGGTGGACCGGCGCAGCATTGCCCTGGACCAACTGGAGGAGCAGCCCAGCGACGCCGCAGATCGCTACTTCTCCTTTGATCCGGCCAGCTGGGTCAGTGGTGAGCAGATGAGCTGCCACATCACGCGCACCACCGCCGCCACCCACCAACTGATCAAAGACAACCTGCATCTCACCCCCATCTATGGGGGCTTCATCGACAGCAAGGGCCCGCGTTACTGCCCCTCGATCGAAGACAAGATCGTGCGCTTTGCCGACAAGGACAGCCACCAGATCTTCCTGGAGCCGGAAGGGCGCGACACCCCTGAGATCTATGTGCAGGGCTTCTCCACCGGCCTGCCGGAGCGGCTGCAGCTGGAGCTGCTGCGCACCCTGCCGGGCCTGGAGCAGTGCGTGATGCTGCGGCCCGCCTACGCGGTGGACTACGACTACTTGCCCGCCACCCAGCTGAAGCCCTCCCTGGAAACCAAACGGGTGCAGGGGCTCTATTCAGCCGGTCAGCTCAATGGCACCACCGGCTACGAGGAAGCCGCGGCCCAGGGGCTGGTGGCCGGCCTCAATGCCGTGCGTCAGCTGCGGGGCCAGGACGCCGTGCACTTCCCGCGGGAGGGCAGCTACATCGGCACCATGATCGACGACCTGATCACCAAAGACCTGCGTGAGCCCTACCGCGTGCTCACCAGCCGCAGCGAATACCGGCTGGTGCTGCGGGGGGACAACGCCGACCGGCGCCTCACGCCCCTCGGCCGCGAGCTGGGGCTGATCGACGATCGCCGCTGGCAGATCTATGAGCGCAAGCAAGACGCCATTGCCCAAGAGAAGCAACGCCTCGAGAGCGTGCGCCTCAAGGTCAGCGATGCAGCCGCCCCCGCGGTGGTGGCGCAAACCGGAGCAGCGATCAAAGGGTCCATCACCCTGGCGGATCTGCTGCGACGACCCGGTTTTCACAGCGGTGATCTGGTGCGCCATGGCCTCGCCGATGCCGACCTGCCCCTCGACGTCCGCGAAGGCGCCGAGATCGACATCAAATACAGCGGCTATCTGGCCCGCCAGCAGCAGCAAATCGATCAGGTCAAAAAGCAGGAGCACAAACCCATCCCTGCCGGCATCGATTACGGCGCCATCGGCACCCTGTCGCGGGAGGCCCGCGAAAAACTCAGTGCGATCCAACCGCTGAACCTGGGTCAAGCGGCGCGTGTCCCCGGCGTCAGCCATGCCGATGTGACCGCCCTGATGCTCTGGCTGGAATTGCAGTCACGCCGCAACAACCAGCTCGTCAACAGCAAAGAAGGCCGGTAGGGTTCGCCCCAAAGGACCAGAACCGTTGAGCCGCGGCAGTTCCAGCAACACCTCCAGGGCCTACTGGGAACTGCGGGCGGAGCAGGTCATGGACCGCGTCTTTCAAGGCGGTCCTGCCAACCCCGCGGTGGTGAGCCCTCCCAACCTCGAGCCGATCGAGGTTCAGGTGCAGGACAGCAAGGCGCCCGCAACACTGGCGCGCCTGAAGCCCCAATGGCTGGCCCTCGGAGCTCTCCTTCTCATTGGAGTCGGAACCACCGCAGGTCTCTGGGGGGCCTGGCAAAGCAGCCAGCGGGATCTGCGCCAGGAACGCAACCTGCGCCTGCTGGAAGGAATCCGCAAGCTCGGAACCCCAAGCAGCCAGAGCCAGGAGCCCGCACTCTCCGCCATCGGTTCGGCGACCCTGCCGCCACCGCCCGAGGAGGCCTGGATCGAGCAGCTGCCGCCCCTGAGCGTTCCACTGCACGGCACCCTGCCGGCCCAGAGCGCGCCGCCAGTGAGCCCAACCACCGCTGGAGCCAGCGAGGGTTCGGATCAGCCTGTGCTCCTAGGGGTGGTGCAGATCCCAGGCAAACCCGGCTCGGCGATCTTTCAGATCGGCAGCAGTTCCAGCAACGCCCTGGTGGGGGAAAGCATTGGCAGCAGCGGCTGGAAACTGATCTCCGCCCAAGGCGATACGGCGGTGATCGAACGCGGTGGGCAGCGCCGACGCGTCAACATCAGCAGTGGTTTGTGATGAGCGGTTGAGCGATCCCTGCGCTGCATCTCGCCTCTGGCCCTCTCCGACCCCCCTCTGGCAGGCCGCTCCAGAGGATGTGGCCGTCGGCCTCTGCGGTCATGGTGAGCCATCCACCCCCCAATTGAGCGGACCCTGGCGCCTGCTGCTGCTCGGTGATGGCAGCCCCACGCGCCATCTGCAGTCCCTCACCGGACGCCTTGTTCAGGTCGAGGTGATCGCCATGGAGAGCGACCATCGCTCCGATGCCGAGGCGCCCGCGGAGGTGGCGGAGCTTGATCCCCCCCTGGTGCGGCGGCAGGTCTGGCTGCGCTGCGGCGAACAGACGCTGGCCTGGGCCGAGAGCTGGTGGAACCAGCAGCAGGCCGAGCAGCACCTGAAGCAACGCAACCAACCCATCTGGACCAGCCTCACCGCGAACCGCGCCGAGCTCTACCGCGAGGTGGATGGCCTGGCCCTGGTGGAAGCCCCCTGGCTGGAGGAGGGTTTCCAGCGCCGCGGACCGTTCTGGAGCCGCCACTACCGCTTTTTTCGCGGCGGCCAGGAGCTCACCGTGATCCGAGAAGTCTTCTCACCCCTGCTGGAGCAATGGCTGGGCCCGCCCAACACATAACTTCATTACAGATTCCAACAAAAGCTACGAGTTAACACAAAAACGTCTTGACAACTTGCAGGGGGTTGTGATCCACCCAGCATGGACTCATCCAAAAGAAGGTCCATGACCGTCATTCCCCTTCGCCCCCATCGTCAACGGGGGGCCTGCGAAAGCAACAGTCCTCCTGCCCCAAGCCTGGTTGAGCAGTGGGCCAGCCTGCTGGAAGTCCTCTCCGGAGGCTGCGCCTCGGTCTCCACGAGCGCCGAACAAATGGCCGAGGAGCTTCCGGCCGAGCTGGTTGATCCGGTCAACGCCGAACTACGCCAGCTGGGCTGCAGCTTTCAGGTCAGCCGCCCCAAGCCACCTGTTCACAGGCTGCGGCGACGCGTGGAACGAGGCAAAGCACGGCCTGGTGCCGCATCCAACGGCTGAGATAGAGAGGGCGCCTGAGCAGCAAAGGGCGACTGAGAAGCAGCGGGCGGGCGCTCATCGCCCCGCCGCCAGCGGTTGACGCTGAAATTGTCATCATCCGGCCAGCTGTCGTCCTCAGGCCAGCTGTTGCTGCCAGCCGGAGGTGCTGCAGAAACGGCAGGAGGCTGCTCCCGAGACTGCTCGCGGGACTGACCGCGAGGCGAGCGGCGAGAGATGGCATCAAGGGGCCTGCGGCGACTCACGGCAGGGGGCTCTGGGCTGCTTGCGCTGCTGCGGCGTCCTGGCACCTCTTCCCAGCTTTCGCGCCAGCCGTCCTCGTCCTCAAGCAGCCAATCAATCTTGTCTTCGACCCAGCGGCCTACCTGATCCAGCCGCAATCCGGGCGTCCGGCCCGCGGCGAGGCGACCGCCAGGCCTTGAACCGGGACGGGCGCCGGAGACACCATCCACCAACTGACGGCCCGCGGACACCCACTGATCCAACCTCTGCTCCAGCCGAGGTTCAGGGCGCCCCTCACTGCGACGGGGCCCACGCCGTTCGGACCAGTCCTCGTAGGAATCCACCATGGGGGCAGGCTAAAGCTGGCGCCTACCGAACGAGGCGCCGAGCGCGCAGCCGCCGCTCACGGCCGATGCCCAGCAGGGCGATCGTGACGCCGCTCAACTGCCAGACCCAAAGAACCGTTGCCATGGGCGGAACTTAGGCGGCTGTCCGCTCAAAGACCAGCTGGAACCGAGCGCTCCAGCGGCCCCCATGGAACTGATCACAGCACTTCCGGCAAGCCACGCCCTGCTGACGGCGGCGATACGGGGCCTGCAACCCGCAACCGGGGCAGCGTGCCAGCCACTTGGCCGGGGCTGCGGGTACTGGATAGCGATGGCGCACGCTCACCTGAAACTCCTGCTGCGCCGCATTGATGGCCGCCATGCGCGCCCTGAAGTGGGGGCCATGAACCTCTTCAGCCCTCAACACCCGATGCACCCAGGCGTGAATCATCTCGTGGCACAAGGTGCTCAAGGTCGCTTCCAGGGGAAGGGCTTCGAGCAAGGGCCTCGACAACACGATCTCGCTCAGGTCGGGGCCATAGCGGTACATGCCGGCGCTGCGGCGCATGCGCCCATCGCTCCAGCGCACACTCACCAGGCTCGCTCCCTCGCCTGAGGCCAGGGAGCCGTCGAAGTGTTCTCGGTTGAGCCGATGAAACAGCGGCAGCAGCGGGGCGAGGGGCACGCCGGAGAAGCTGGTCGGCTAGGGCGCATTCTGACGGGCCCGTCCGTCAGACTCGTGGGCTGCATTCCACAGCTACCGGCGCGATGGACCTGGATTCGGGCCTCATTAGTCAGATCGGCACGAAAGCCCTGATGGCGGGCGCCGGCGCCCTGCTGCTCTATTGGACGATCAGCGCGGTCAAGCTGGTCCTGAATGCCCGTGGCATCAACCCGGTCATCAAGCAGTTCTTCACCCAGGTGGCCTCCGGCCGGGTGGACGCGGCCTACCTGCTGACCACGAAGAACTACCGGTCCCACGTGAACCGCCAGCAGTTCATCCGCTTCCTGGCAGGGCTGCAGCTGAACAAGTACCGCAACCTCAAGTCGGGCCGCCCCCGCATCCAGGAAGACCAGATCACCCTCACGGTGAAGCTGAAGGCCGAAAACAACGAGGAGCTGCCCCTGGACTTCACCTTCGTGAAGGTGGAGGAGGACTGGAAGGTGGACCGGATCCAGAAGGTCGCCGCCTGAACCGGCCGCAGCCGTGAGCTCCACCGCACCTGAGTCTCCGCTCGCCAAGCAGCAGGCCCGTGCCTTGGAGCTACGGCGTCTGCTGAACCAGGCAGCCCACGCCTATTACGTCCTGGATGCTCCCTTGATGGAGGATCCGGTCTACGACCAGCTCTACCGAGAGCTGCTCGATCTTGAAACCGCCCAGCCGGATCTGGTCAGCCCCGATAGCCCCACCCAGCGGGTGGGCGGGGCTCCGGCGCAGGGGTTTCAGAGCGTGCAGCACCGCATTGGCCTGCTGAGCCTTGATAACGCCTTCAACACGGCCGAACTGGAGGCCTGGTACGGGCGGCTGCTCAAAGTCCTGGACCGGGAGCCCCCAGCAGCCCTGCCGATGGTGGGCGAGCTCAAGATCGACGGCAACGCCCTGGCCCTGAGCTACGAGCACGGGGTGTTGGTGCGGGCCGCCACCCGCGGGGACGGTGAACAAGGCGAGGAGATCACCGCCAACGTGCGGACCATCGCCTCGGTGCCGCTGCGGCTGCAGCTGGAGCACCCCCCGGCCTGGGTGGAGGTGCGCGGCGAAGCCCTGATCCCCGACGACACCTTCGCCGCCATCAACGCTGAACGCGAGAGTCGCGGTGAGGCGCTCTTCGCCAACCCCCGCAATGCCTGCGCCGGCACCCTGCGGCAGCTCGACCCCAAGGTGGTGGCATCGCGGCGCCTCGACTTCTTCGCCTACACGCTCCACCTCCCCGAGGACTGGCAAGCCGCCCCTGGAGACCCCGAACGGCCCAGCAACCAGTGGGCAGCACTGCAGTGGCTGCAACAGGCGGGCTTCAAGGTGAATCCCAACGCCGCCCTGCTGCCGGATCTGGCTGCGGTGGAGGCCTTCTTCCAGCACTGGGACAGCGGCCGGCGCCAGCTCGCCTACGCCACCGATGGCGTGGTGGTGAAGCTGAACGATCTGCGCCTGCAAGACGCCGCAGGCTTCACCCAGAAGGCGCCGCGCTGGGCCATCGCCCTGAAGTACCCCGCCGAAGAGGCCCCCAGCAAACTGCTGCGACTCAGCTGCCAGGTCGGGCGAACGGGGGTGGTGACGCCCGTGGCCGAATTCGAACCCGTCCCGCTCGCCGGCACCAGCGTGAGCCGCGCCACCCTCCACAACGCCGATCGACTCGCGGAGCTGGATCTGCATGGCGGCGACACCATCGTGGTGCGCAAAGCCGGCGAGATCATCCCCGAAGTGGTTCGGGTGCTGCCTGAGCTGCGTCCGGCGGGAGCCCCTCGGCTGCAACTCCCTCACACCTGCCCGGAATGCGGCTCTGAGTTGGTGCGCGAAGCCGGCGAAGCCGCCACCCGCTGCGTGAACAGCAGCTGCCCGGCGATCCTGCGGGGGGCCCTCCGGCACTGGGTGAGCAAGGGAGCCCTGGATGTGGATGGGATGGGCAGCAAGCTCATCGAGCAGCTGGTCGATCGGGGTCTGGTGCGCTCCATCGCCGACCTCTACCGGCTCGATGGAGCCCTGCTCTCCAGCCTGGAGCGCATGGGCAGCAAAAGCGCCGAGAACCTGGTCAGCGCGCTGGAAGCCTCCAAAGCGCAGCCCTGGCACCGGCAGCTCTACGGCCTCGGCATCCACCACGTGGGCGAGGTCAATGCCAAGGCACTGACCAAGGCCTTCCCCAGCGCGGCGGAACTGGCCACCGCCGCCCTCGAGACCCCTGAGGCCATCACCGCCGTCTATGGGATCGGCACCGAGATCGCCCAGAGCCTGCAGCAGTGGTTCGCCACCCCCGCCAACCAGGAGCTGCTCACCAGCCTGGAGCGAACCGGTTTCAGCTTGGCCGCCACTGACACGGAGCTCAGGGCCGCCGAGGCCGCGACGGCCGCCACCGCACTCCTGAACGGTCAAACCTTCGTCCTGACCGGCACCCTGCCCAGCCTGAGCCGCTCGCAGGCCCAGGCCCTGATCGAAGCGGCGGGGGGCAAGGTCAGTGGTTCAGTGAGCAAGAAAACCAGCTACGTGGTGGCCGGCGCTGAAGCAGGCAGCAAGCTGAGCAAGGCCGAAAGTCTTGGGGTACCCGTGCTGGATGAAGCGGGTCTGCAGGCCCTGTTGCAAGGCTCATGAACCAGAACCCCATCCACCGCTGGATCAAGACCGAGTGCGGCCGCGCCAAGTACGCCGAATTGGCTGCACGGCCGGGGCTGCCAGCGCGGATTCGGTTGGCTTGGTTTGTCCTGATCGCCGCGTTGCGCGATTGGCGGCTGCCGGATCAGCCCGAGGACTCGGAGTCCTGAAGGGCGCGGCGGGCGGCCCGACCCACCAGCCAGACCACGGCCACCGTGGCAGCCACGCCCACAAGACGCAGGGCCCAGGTGAAGGGGTCCGCCTCACCCGAGAGCACCGTGCCGAAGCGGGCCACATCACCGGCCAGGGCCCCCAAACCACAGAACAGGATCGTGCCCGGCAGGATCCCGATCAGCCCCAGCGTGTAATCCCGCAGGCTGACCTCGCTGAGGCCGTAGGCGAGGTTGAGCAGTGAGAACGGGAAGGCCGGGGAAAGGCGCGTCAGCAGCACCAACTTCAGGCCCTCGCGGCTGACGGCCTGCTCCACCGCTTGCAACTTGGGCACAGCAGCCAAGCGCCCTTGGGCCCAGTCCCGCAGCCAGTGGCGTCCCAACAGAAAGGCAGCCTCGGCGCCCAAGCAGGCCCCAACGAAGACAATCAAGCTGCCCCACCAGGTGCCATACAGGGCCCCCGCCAGCATCGAGGCCCAAACCCCTGGCAGCAGCAGCGTCACCCAGAGCGCGTAGAGGGGGACGAAGGCAATCGCACCAGCTGGCGACTGGAGCACCGGTAGCCAGCTCTGCCAATCCATCAATCCAGGTCCGCCAGGCGCTTGCGGGCCAGCTCAGCTTGAGCCTCAGCCTCAGCCAGGTTGGCCTTGCACTCCGCCACCACCTCTGGCGGTGCTTTATCCGCGAAGTTGGGGTTGGCGAGGCGACCGGCCAGGCCCTTGATCTCCTTGTCGGCCTTGGCGATGTCTTTCTCCAGGCGGCCGCGCAGGGCCTCCAGATCCACCAGCCCTTCGATCGGAAGCAGCACCTGCAGCTCACCGCTCACCCCGGCCAGGGCCTTGGTGGCGGGATTAGCTTCAGCGGCAGCCGGATCCAGCACCTCCACCCGCTCGGCGCGGGTGAGGGCCGTGATGTCGGCCGTGGCGGCGCTCAGCACTGCGGCGAGGGCACCGCGACCGGTGACGAAGCGCACCGGCACGCTCTGACTGGGCTTAAGGCCCGCCACGGCCCGCAGGTTGCGCACCACGCGGATCGCCTCGATCAGATCCGCAAACGACGACTCCAACTCGTCATCCAGGGATGCCACGTCAACCTGCGGCCAGGGCTGCAGGGCAAGGAACGTCTCCTCAC
>JBMSIW010000009.1:0-26318 GCA_049418265.1 Vulcanococcus sp. | reverse complement strand
ACCCAGCAGCGGCGCCCCGACCTCTACGCCCGCTGGCAGGAGCAACAGCAGCAGTGAACGCCAAGTAAGGCCAGTCGCCTTACATTGACGGAATGACCAGTGTGACGCTCAGTTCAAAGGGCCAGCTGACCATTCCGCGTCAGCTGCGGGAATCCTTGGGCTTGACCCCGGGAACACGACTGATGGTGAGTGTTGATCAAGACGGACGCCTGATCCTGGTGCCCTCGCTTTACGAACCCGAAGAGCTCTTTCGCCATCGACCGGCTGTCCAGCGGACCATGACCCTCGAGGAGATGGACCGCGCCATCGCCGCTGCCGCAGGCCGTGAGGACGCTTGATACCAATGTCGTGGTGCGGATCCTGATTGGGGATGATCCTGTTCAGACCCCGCTGGCCGAGCAAGCCTTCCTGGATGCCATTGCAGCGGGCGGCGCCTTCATTCCCGATGTGGTTCTTGCCGAGGTGGCCTGGGTTCTGCGCGGCTACGGGCTCGAGCGACACCAGCGCCATGCCCTGCTGCATCGCCTGATCCGCACCCGTGGAGTTGCCGTCATCGATGTCGACGGCGTGATCGATGCCCTGGGCCGCTTCCAACACGGAGGTGACTTTGCAGATCACCTGGTGCTGGCCCGAGCGAGAAGCCATGGCGCCCTCCCGGTTCTCAGCTTCGATCAGCGCTTCGCCTGCCAGGAGGGCGTGGAGTGGCTCGGGCTGAATCCCGATCACGAGCGGCGATAGGGTCGGCGCCAGCCCCGCTTCCTCGCCCCATGCAGCTCCGCATCGGCAACGGCTACGACATCCACCGGCTGGTGCCGGGTCGGCCGCTGATCCTGGGGGGCCAAACCCTGCAGCATCCCGATGGCCTGGGGCTCGATGGCCACAGCGATGCTGACGTCTTGGTGCACGCGATCATGGATGCCCTGCTGGGGGCCCTGTCGCTGGGGGACATCGGCAAGTATTTCCCGCCCGACGATCCCCAGTGGAAGGGGGCCGACAGCCTGGTCCTGCTGGAGCAGGTCGTGGCCCTGGTGCAGCAGAAGGGTTGGAGTGTGATCAACGTGGACTCCGTCGTGATCGCGGAGCGCCCGAAGCTGAAACCCCACATCGAGGCCATGCGCGGCGCCATCGCGGCTCGCATGGGCCTCGAGCCCGATCAGGTGGGTGTCAAAGCCACCACCAACGAAAAGCTGGGCCCCGAGGGCCGCGAGGAGGGCATCTCCTGCCACGCCGTCGCCCTGCTGCAGCGCTGATGGGCAGGCTCGTTAGGGTGTGGGCCCTCTTGCTCAGCCTGGTGATGCTGCTGGCGGGTCACCCGGATGTGGCAATTGCAGAGCAGCAAACGCCTGGCGGCTATGAAGTCGCCGTCGTTGAGCACCTGCGCGTCAAGGTGCCTGCCGAAGCCCGTCAGGCCTGGCTCGAGGCCGAGCGGGGCAGCTGGGAGCCCTGGCTGCAGCAACAAGACGGCTTTCTCGGCCGCGATCTGCTTTGGGATCCCGAGCGCGAAGAAGGCACCCTGCTGATCCGCTGGGCCAGCCGCGAGCAGTGGAAACAGATCCCCGATCAGGAACTCGAGCAGATCCAGGAGCGCTTCGAGCGCATCGCCCGCCAGGCCACCGGCCAAGCCCAGGGCAATCCTTTCCCCCTGGTCTTTGAAGGCGAACTGCAACCCGCGGCGTGAACCAGGACATCGCTCGCCTCGACCTGCAACGCCGCCAGCGCCTCGGCATGGTGGAGGCCATCTGGGGTGAGCACAAACAACCCGAGCAGATCGCCCAGATCCTCCAGAGCCTCCAGCAACAAGGGGAGCTGGCCCTGGCCACCCGCATCGATGCAGCCAAGGCGGATGCCGTGGCCGCGCTGCTGCCCTCCCCGGAGCTGACCTATCACCGCGACGCCCGTTGCCTCACCCTCGGAGCAGCGGCCCCGTTGCGACGGGATTGCGGCGAGGTCCTGGTGCTCAGTGGTGGGACCAGCGATCTCCCCGTCGCCAGCGAAGCGCAGCTTGCCCTCCAGTGGCATGGCATCCCCTGCGATCGCCTCCTGGATGTCGGCGTAGCCGGGCTGCATCGACTGCTCGATCAACAGGATCGACTGCGGCAGGCCCGGGTGCTGATTGCCTGCGCTGGCATGGAAGGAGCCCTGCCCACCGTGGTGGCGGGCCTGGTTCCCCAACCCGTGATCGCCGTCCCGGTCAGCGTCGGCTACGGCGTCAGCGCCGGCGGCATGGCCGCCCTGCACGGGATGCTCGCCAGCTGCGCTCCGGGGCTCAGCGTCGTGAACATCGACAACGGCTACGGCGCCGCCATGGCCGCCCTGCGGATCCTGCTCAGCAGTGGGGGCGCAGCGGGCCCCTGAGGGGACGCTCCAGCTCCAGCACCGCCTCAACCCAGAGGCGCATCGAGCGGGGCAGGCGACCTTGCTCGTAGCGATCCAACGCTTCCATCAGCACGGGAGTGTTCACCCACTGAATCGAGCGTGGAGCCATGGAAACCGCGCTAGTGCTTCGCAGTGTGGGGACCCCCCAGGGGTGGCGCAACAGCTGCGAGACGAATCTGCGTGTGGCCTTCAGGATTGGCCGAAGACCGCAGCCAGCGCTAGGCGCTCTGCTGCTCCTCGTGGCGGCCCAGCCACTCGAGCTCCCGGGCCCGCTCCTCACTCTCCACCTGGTTGAGGCGACCGAGCAGCGCCTGCAGGTCACCCCCCGCCAGCTCGCCATTGGCCTGCCATTTCATGGCAGCCGTGGCAGGTTTGTGGCGCGGGGCAGACACGAGCAAAAAATGCGGTTCGCCAAAGTTACAAATCGAACCGGCATGATCACAACCACTTCCGCGGATCAGGAGCAGAAGAGTTTCTTTAATTCCGCAAATCTTGAGGAAATCAAAAGAGCTCAGAGGTGCTTGATCTGGGGGTAAGCGGTGAGCAATTCATCGGCGCTCAGCACGTCGCCAGCCCCTTCGGGCTGCCAGATCACCTCTAGCGCCAGGAGCTCACTGGAGGGCACCGATCCCAGGATGCGCAGGGTCTCGCGCAGCTCCTCGGAACCATTCACCGGCTTCAGGGGAAGGCGGCCGCGACTGGCCACCAGCAGGGTCACCGCGATGTAGTCGCTGACCGCATCGGCATCGCCGGCGGCCCCGCCCGCATCACGGGACACGCTGCCGGAGACATTGCTGGTCACCTCGCTGCGGAGCTTGCTGCGCTCCGTCATCGAGAGACGGTTGAAGGTGGACTCGGCCGAGGCAAACGGCACCTGACCCACCTCGGCATTGGCGTAGACCCACAGATCCGGATGGCGCAGCAGCGCCAAGGTGCTGTCCTGCAGGACGCGCTGCAGGCCAACGCTGTTGCTGGTGTCCGCGCTGCCTGCCAGCTGGCGCAGATCCCGCTGCAGCTCCCGCGCCGAAGCCAGCAGGCCCACCTGGAGCTGGGCGATCGCCACAGGTCCATCGTTTTGATAGCGCTCCACAGGTCCGCCGGCGGAGCCAGCGGGCAGGGCCTGACCACCGCCGCGTAGGGCGTTCACCAGCACTCCCACCACGGCCATCAGGATCAGGAAGCCGAACAGGCCTCCCCCACCGAAGAAGAAGGGAACGATGAAGGGGAAGCCGAAACCACCGCCGAAGCCACCGCCATAGCCGCGCTGGTAACCGCGCTGATAGCCGCCACCGCCATAACTGCGGGGCATGGGCGCCGAGCGGAAACTGCCGCCGCCGATCCGCCCGCCGCTGGCCGCCAGGCTGGGCTGGGGCAACGCCAACAGTGCAGCCAGCACGGCCGGCAGCAGCAGCGCACTCAGCACACGATTCAGGGGAAAACGGTGCCGGGGGAAGCGACGCTGATCGGCCAAAGCAACACCATTGCTGGCCTGGAATCTAGGAACCCCCTCCGACGATGGTGACCACCTCGATCCCATCGGCTTCCCGTACCGGCTGTTCCGCCCAGCGGGCCCGCGGCAGGATCTCCCCGTTGAACTCCACCACCACCAGCTGGGGCCGGTAACCGAGATGCTCCAGCAGCTCCACCAGGTTCAAGCCGGCGGGGCACTGGGTCTCTTCACCGTTCACACGCACCCCAATCATCCGAGAACCTCCAGCAAGTCACGGGCCGCCGCGGCCGGGTCCGCAGCCTCGGTGATCGCCCGGACCACCGCCACCCGCGTCCCACCACTGGCCTGCACCGCAGGCAGGGACTGGCCATCGATCCCGCCAATGGCAAAGAAGGGAATCGGGCTCTCCGTTGCGGCCTGACGCACGTACTCGAGACCCACCGGTTCACGACCAGGCTTGGTGGGGGTGGCATTCACCGGGCCCACCCCGACGTAATCACAGCCATCGGCCACCGCCTGACGCAGCTGACTGATGGCATGGGTGCTGCGGCCGATCAACTTCTCTGGTCCCAGCAACTGGCGCGCCAGGGATGGGGGCAGATCCCCCTGACCCAGATGCACCCCATCGGCATCCACCGCCAGGGCGATGTCGATGCGGTCATTCACCAGAAAGAGGGCCCCAGCTCGGCTGCAGAGATCCCGCAAGGCCCTGGCCTGCTGCAGGCGCACCGCATCGGTGATGGGCTGACCATCGGGGGCCAGGCTGCCCTCCTTGGCGCGGTACTGCACCAACCGCACGCCGCCATCGAGGGCTGCTGCCACCACCGCCTCCAGCCGCGGCGAGGGACTGGTCACCAGATACAAGTTGCAGGCCCGCAAGCGTTCGCGCCGCTCCGAGCCACCACCCATGGCCCGCAGCAACTCCACCTCCAAGTCGTAGAGGGCGTAGCGAATCGCCGCGGCCTCCACAGCCAGCTGGGGATCCTCACTGCGACCGAATTCCTCCAGCACGCGCAGGGCCTCCTGCACCCGCCCGCAATTGGCGGCCACCACGGCCTGAGCCTCCACACGCTCGGCCTGGGCGGGATGGCCCATCCCCGCGGCCACATCCGTGGCGGTATGGCGCGCCTGCTTGTAGCGCTCGCTGTGCAGCCGCCCCAAACGCTGACGCAGGTCCTTGAGGCGCGCCACCAGATCAGCGCGGTCCAGGGCGAAACGGCACCAGTCCTCGACCACCCGCAGGCCCTCGCGGGAGCGATCCAGGTTCGCGTCCAACAGTCGCCAGACGGCCGCTTGTTGTTCCGGAGTGGTCATGGCAGGGGGCAAAGGCGGTGGGCTCTGCTTAGGTTTGGGCGACAACGACGGCGAACATCCATGGCCCAGGGCGGATCCGACAGCCCGATGGTGGTGCTGATCTCAGGGATTCTGCTGCTGGGGGCTATCGCCGCCTTCATCAGCTGGGGACTGAGCAACGCCTACCCCAGCTGAGGGGGAGAGCAGCGCCTCGGCCTGCTGGGCATCGCGGGCGATCTGCTCCACCAGGGCCTCCACGCTTGCGAAGCGCTGCTGACGCCGCAGCAGCGCCACCGGCTCCACCCGCAGCTCCGCGCCCACCAAATCCAGGCGCCGGCCCAGCAGATGCACCTCCACCGCCGAGGGGGCTGAAGGATCCACCGTGGGTTGCGGGCCCAGGTTCATCACCGCCGCCATGCGCTCGCCATCACGCCAGGCCCAGGCGGCGTACACCCCTTCAAGGGGGAGAAATTTGCGCCCATCGACCTGCAGGTTTGCCGTGGGCCAGCCCAGCTGACGACCCAGGCCTCGACCGCTCACCACCTCGCCGCCAAAGCGATAGGGACGACCCAGCAGGGCGGCGGCTTCCGCCAGCTCACCGGCCGCCAGGGCGCGGCGGATGCGGCTGCTGCTGAGCTGTTCCTGCTGATCGGCCAATAGGGGCTCCACCAGCACCTCCATGCCATGGCGCTCCCCCAGCTGCTGAAGGGTCCCGATGTCCCCGCTGCGGCCGGAACCGAAGCGGAAGTTTTCGCCCACCGCCACCACGGCAGCCTGCAGCTGCTCCACCAAGACCTGCTGGACAAAGGCCTCCGGGCTGAGCTGAGCGAGCTCCGGGGTGAAGGGCACAAGCACCAACTGCTCAATGCCGAGGGGCTGGAGCAAGGAGAGCTTCTCGGCGGGCAGATCCAGGCGCAGACGCGCCTCACCGAAGAGCACCTCGCGCGGGTGGGGCCAAAAACTCACCACGGTGGGCACCAGGCCCAACTCGGCAGCGCGCCCTGTGATGCGGCCAATGACGCGGCGATGGCCCTCGTGCAGGCCGTCAAAACTGCCCAAAGCAACGGCGGTTGGCCCCTGGGCCTGCTCGGGAGTGAGCAGAGGAATCACGGTTTGATCACAACCAAAACCGCCTTTGGCCTCGCCGATCGCATCCTCCCATGGCAGGTTTGGGCATCACCCTGCGCGCCCATGGCTGATCGCCTCGACCTCCAGCTGATCTCAGCAGCCCTGCGCCGGCTGGGCTGGGTGCGCTTCTGGTCTCAGCTGGTGCTGGCCGTCGTCGTGCTGGGGGTCCTGATGTTCAACAACATCGGCGGCCAGATCGGTGCCCGCGCCGACAAGGCCCTCGGCCTGAGCCCGGGCCTCTCCCTGACGACCTTTGCCTTCTTCATCCTGCTCTGGTGCCTCTGGCAGAGCTGGCTGGTGGTGCGCTGCGGCCGCGCCCTCAACAGTCCCGTGCGCCCCAGCAAGGGAGAAACGGCTCGCCTGATCAAGCGCGGAATCCTGGCGGACCTGGTGGGGCTCACCCTTGGGGTGGTGGGCTACCAGTCGCTGGCGGGCTCACTCTTTTTCCAGGCCTCGATGCAGGCCGGCTTTGCCTTCGGCGGCGTCATGACCACCCCCGGCGGCCGCATTACCAACTACCCGATCACCTCCCTGGAGATGCTCTCGGTGCTGAGCAACACCCAAGTGGTGTTCGCCCACCTGATCGGGCTCTGGATCAGCCTCTGGCTGCTGCAGCGGGTCTACCGGCCCAGCTCCAACTGAGGCAGCGCCTCGCTCTCACCGCGCCAGAACAACTCAGGCTGAAGCGGAGTCAGGGAAATCCCGCCACTGGCCACATGGGCCACATCCACCGGCCAGGACGCAGGCCCCGCCACCTGGGCCTCGAGATCGTTGGCCACCTCTCCCGCCAACCAGTAGTAGGTGCGCCCGCGGGGATCCACCCGCTGGTCGAACTGATCGGTGTAGCGGCGCACCGCCTTGCGGCACCAGCGCAGCGGCCCCATCGCCTCGCGCGCCAGGGGAGGCACATTCAGGTTCAACAGCATGCCGGGATCCCAGCCGCGCTCGAGCATCTGCTCAGCCACGTCCAGGGCCAGGGCCGCCGCCGGCTCGAAGCTGCGCCATTGGAAATCCGCGCTACTGACCGCCAGGGAGGGGATCCCCTCGATCGTGCCCTCCATGGCCGCACTGACAGTCCCTGAATACAAGGTGTCGGTGCCCAGGTTGGGGCCATGGTTCACCCCGGAGAGCACCAGCTCCGGCCACTCCTCCAGCAGGGCAAAGAGACCCAGCTTCACGCAATCGCTGGGGGTGCCGCTGCAGGCCCAGGCCGTCACGCCCGGGGCAAACAGTTCATCGGCCCGTTGCGCCCGCAGGGGCGTCTGCAGGGTGAGGCCATGACCGGTGGCGGAGCGTTCCTGATCGGGGCAGACCACGGTCACGGCGTGGCCGCGCGCCACCGCCTCAGCCGCCAGGGCGCGGATGCCCCCGGCGAAGACGCCATCGTCATTGCTGATCAGGATCCGCACGCCAAGTCCCCGCCTGGGCCGAGGCTAGAGGGCAGCTTTCGCGAAGAGATCGCGTTTGAGGGCGTCTACCTAAAGTCGACGGTCGCCGAAGCCCAGCCGTGAGCGCCACCGTCAGCCTGCAGCAGCTCACCGAACAACTCGAGCAGCTGGAAGCGCAGGCTGCTGCTGACATCGCCGCGGCCGCCAGCGCCAGTGAGCTGGAAGAGCTGCGCGTAGGTCTGCTGGGCAAGAAGGGACGTCTCTCAGGCGTCCTCGGGGCCATGGGCAAGTTGCCGGGCGATGAACGCCCCCTGGTGGGTCAGCGCGCCAACGTGCTCAAAGAACAGGTGCAGAGCCTGCTGAGCGAGCGCCTGCATGCCGTCAAATCGGCAGCCATGGCTGAGCGGATCGCCCAGGAGACCCTGGATGTGACCATGCCCGCCAGCTTTACGCCGGTGGGCCACCGCCATCCCCTGATCAGCACGATCGAGGAGATCGTCGACATCTTTTCTGGCCTCGGCTACCGGGTCGAAGAAGGCCCTGAGATCGAGAGCGACTTCTATAACTTCACCGCCCTGAACATCCCGCCCCACCACCCGGCGCGGGACATGCAGGACACCTTTTATCTGAGCGATCACGAGCTGCTGCGCACCCACACCTCCCCGGTGCAGATCCGCCACCTGGAGAACAACGCACCGCCCGTGCGCATCGTGGCCCCCGGCCGCGTCTACCGGCGCGATGCCGTCGATGCCACCCACTCACCGGTCTTCCACCAGGTCGAGGTGCTGGCCATCGATGAGGGGCTCGATTTCAGCCACCTGCGCGGCACCGTGACCTCCTTCCTGCAGCAGTTCTTCGGCGATCTGCCGGTGCGCTTCCGCGCCAGCTACTTCCCCTTCACCGAACCCTCCGCGGAGGTGGACGTGCAGTGGCGCGGTCGCTGGCTCGAGGTGATGGGTTGCGGCATGGTCGATCCGGCCGTGCTGGAAGGCATGGGGATCGATCCGGAGCGCTACAGCGGCTTTGCCGCGGGTCTGGGGGTCGAGCGCTTCTGCATGGTCCGCCACGGCATTGACGACATCCGTCGCCTCTTCACCAGCGATCTGCGCTTCCTCGAGCAGTTCTGAGGCGCTTACCCACCAGCCGAGTGCTGCCGCGGGGCAGTGCTCATACACTTGCCTGGCTCCCCTGCCTGTGTCGGTGCCCTGCGTCGGACTGATCGTTAACGACGGCAAGGACCTGGCCTTAGCCACCGCCGATGCCATCGAGACCCGTCTGCGGAGCGCGGGTTACGAGGTGGTGCGCGCCAGCAGCGCCGGCGGGATGGTGGGGTTTGCCAACCCCGATCAGCATTTGCGCAGCCGCGGCCATGGGGCCTGCGTGCCCACCAACTTCCAAGCGGGCATGGCCATGGCCATGGTGCTGGGGGGCGATGGGACCGTGCTCTCCGCTGCGCGGATGACCGCGCCCATCGACGTCCCGATCCTCACCATCAACACCGGGCACCTGGGCTTCCTGGCGGAGACCTATCTGCCGGAACTGGAGCAGGCCCTTGAAAAGGTGGTCTCAGGGGACTGGACCGTCGAAGAGCGCACCACCTTGGTGGTCAGCGTGATGCGCGGCGAGCAGCGCCGCTGGGAGGTGCTCTGCCTCAACGAGATGGCCCTGCACCGCGAGCCCCTGACCTCGATGTGCCATTTCGAGATCGCCGTAGGCCGTCATGCCCCGGTGGACATCGCCGCCGATGGCGTCATCCTCTCCACCCCCACGGGCTCCACCGCCTACGCCCTCAGTGCCGGCGGCCCGGTGATCACGCCCGATTGCCCCGTGCTGCAGCTCACCCCGATTGCGCCCCACTCGCTGGCATCGCGGGCCCTGGTCTTCAGCGACCAAGAACCCGTCACCGTGTTTCCCGCCACGCCCGAGCGGCTGATGATGGTCGTGGATGGCAGCGCCGGTTGCTACGTCTGGCCGGAAGACCGCGTCTTGATCCGCCGCAGCGAGCACCCGGTGCGCTTTGTGCGCCTCGCCGATCACGAGTTCTTCCAGGTGCTGCGCAACAAGCTCGGTTGGGGCCTGCCCCACGTGGCCAAGCCCACATGAGTGGTTCCTGCGTGCTGCTGCTCGGGGAGCAAGCCGAAGCCCTGCGCTCTCGGCTGGAAGCCTCCGGCTACGCGTGCCAGCTGGGGGAAGCCGCGATCGGATCCGGCTGCGATCTGGTCGTGGTGGGCCGCGAATGGGAGGAGCGTCTTGCCAGCCTTCGGGCGCAGATCGGCCCGGTGCCCCTGCTGCTGGACATCGTCAGCGACAGCGTCACGGCCCGCTCGCGCATGCTCCTTTCCGGCGCCGATGACTTCTGGATCTCCAGTGCCGGTCCGAGCGACCTTCTGACCCGCCTACGCCTGCATCGCAAATTGCAGGACAAACGGCGCCCCCCCATTGATCTGCTGCGCCTGGCTGATCTCACGGTGGTGCCGAGCCGCCACGAAGTCCGCCGCAACAACCGAGTCCTGGCCTTGACCGCGCGGGAGTACGCCCTGCTGGAGCTGCTGATGCAGAACGCCGGCGAGGTGGTGAGCCGAGAGACCATCCTGCGAACGGTCTGGCATGACCAACAGGGAGCCGCGAGCAATGTGATTGAGGTCTACGTGCGCTACCTACGGCAGAAGCTGGAGGCCGAAGGCGAGAAACGACTGCTGCACACGTTGCGCGGCCAGGGCTATTGCCTCAGCGACGGACCGCCGCCGCGCTGAGCTGCTCATCACCCAATGTGCCCCGTCATGTGGATGCCGACCCTCAGGCGCTTCGTGCTGAGTTTGAGTCTTGTGATGGTTCCTGCTGCCTTGCAGGCCAAAGAGGCGCCCCAACTCCTCCCCATCGAGGCCGAATGGTGCCTGCCGAGCGGGGCGTGCATCCAGCTGGAGGTGGCGGATGAACAACAGGAGCAAGCCATCGGCCTGCAACTGCGCGGCCCACTCCCACCGCTGCGTGGGATGTGGTTTCCCTTTGAGGATGCGCTACTTCGCTTCTGGATGCATCGAACGCCCGAGTCGCTCGACATGGTGTTCATCAACGACAACCGCGTGATCGCCATCGAGCCCAACACCACCCCATGCCCGCGTCTGCCCTGCCGCAGTTACGGGCCCAATGAACCTGGCGATGGCGTTGTTGAGCTCGCCGCCGGTGAAGCCCAACGCCTGGGCATCCAGGTGGGTAGTCCTGCTGTGATTCGGCTGCTCAACCAGCAACAGCCCGTACGCCCCGCAACACCAACACCGGATTAAGCGGCGCCAGGCGGGTGCCATCAGCCAGGGGCGCACCGCGCCACGCCTGGTGCTGGGACACGCTCACCGCCAGGCCGGCCTCCTCCAGCAACGGCCGCAGCTCCGCCAGGGCCTCCAGCGTGGCCATGGGGATCACGACCACACCGGCCGGCCGTAGACGCCGCAAGACCGCCTGCAAGACGGCCGCGCGGTTGCGGCCGCCCCCACCGATCAGCACCCGATCGGGATCGGGCAGTTGCTCCAGAGCCTCCGGTGCCCGGCCCTCGATCACACCAGCGGGCCTGACGCCAAGGCGCTCCGCATTGGCCGCGATCAACGACGCCGATCCGCCGCGCTGCTCGAGAGCCCAGAGCTGCAACGCCGGCCGCAGCCGCAGAGCTTCCAGCCCCACCGATCCCACACCCGCGCCGATATCCCAGAGCACCCCCTCCGCTGGCAAATCGAGATCCGCCAGCAATTGGATGCGCACCTCGCGCTTGGTCATCAGACCCGGGCGATCGGGGTGCTGCAGGTAGAGGCCATCGGGCAGACCCAGCAGAGGCAGCGCCAGCGGATCCGGGGGCGGCGGGGCCTCAGCCAGCAGCACCACCAGATGCAGAGGGTCAACGCCATCCGGCAGCGGGGCCGCTGGCGCCAACCGCTGAACCCGTTCCTGGGGATGTCCCAGCCGCTCGCACAACCAGAGGCCATAGGCCTGCTCAAGCCCGGAGGCCCGCAGGATCTGACGCACCTCCGCCACACCGCCGCGGCTGGGGTCTGTCAGCACCGCCAGCGCCTCAGGCCGCTGCTGCAGCCGCGCCGCCAAGGCATCGGGTTCGCGGCCATGCAGGCTGAGCCAACTGGCGTTCTGCCAGGGCCTTGCCAGACGGGCGAAGGCCAGCTGCAACGAGCAGGGAGCTGGCTGAAAGCGCAGCCGCTCGGCCCCCAACCCCTGAATCAGCAGGCGACCAATGCCAAACCAGAGGGGATCACCGCTGGCGAGCACCACCGCATCCGGCTGATCCCGCAGCTGCTCCAGCAGCGCCTCAGGCTGATCGCTGGCAATCAGGCGAGCCTGCCCCCAACCCTCCCAACCGATCAGGGCGGCATGCAGCCGCTGGGGGGCCGCCACCAGGGTCGCCTGACGCAGCAGCTGCTGTTGGGCGAGCGGCAGCGATGCCGGAGCTCCCGCGTCGGTGCCGATCACCTCGATCATGGATGCATTCTGCTGCGGGCCATGTCCCCCTCTGAAAGCACGCCGGATCGCCGCCAACGCCTGCATGAACTGGTGGTGGCGCTGATTGCCCAACAGAGCGATCTGGAGTTGCTGGATGACGACAACACCGGCAGCCTCGCGGCGGCCAAGGGCAACCCCGCCGGATGGCTCGAGCGCAACCGACGCGTCGTGCAGCGCTATCAGGCCTTGGTGCGTTCTGCCGCCACCCTGGATGCCCTGGTGGAGCAGGAGGCCCACGAGCAAGCCAGTCCCCAGCAACTCTGACAAGCTGTCGGCACTGTTGACTGCCCCATGGCGCGCTCTGGCCTGTCCGCCCTGAAGTCTCTGCTCCGCCGCGCCGGATTTCGCCGATCAGCCCAGCGCCATTCCTGGCAGCCCCCCCAGGCCAGCTGGAGCCGTCCCCTGGGCCTGGGCTGGAGCCAGCCCTACACCGTTCGCTACGCCAGCAACCTCGACGACGGTCCGAACCACGGCATGCCCCTCGGCGGCTTTGGCGCCGGCTGCATCGGACGGGCACCGGATGGCAATGTCAACCTGTGGCACCTCGATGGTGGGGAGCACTGGTTTGGCGTGCTGCCCGACTGTCAGTTCTCCTTGTTCGAGAGCAACGGGGAGAGCAAGCGTGCCCATGCCCTGGCGGTGAAGCCCCAGCGGGATGATTCCCGGCCCGAAGCCGGCGAACCACTCCCCAGCTGGAGCTGGTACCCCGCCAGCACTGCCGAGCGCAGCACGGGCACCTACGCCGCCCGCTACCCCTTGAGCTGGACCCGCTACGAGGGGGTCTTCGAGGCCGAGGTGAGCTGCGAGGCTTTCAGCCCGATCCTGCCCGGCAATTACAGGCAGACCAGCTACCCGCTGGCGGTTTTTGTCTGGACCCTGCGCAACCCCACCCGAAAGCCGCTCGATCTCTCCTTGATGCTGAGCTGGCGCAACACCTGCGGCTGGTTCACCAACACCGACTCATCGGCGGAGGTGCACTTCCGCGATGACGGAAGCCCCGAGCACAACTACGCCCCGGCCATCGGCAAGAGCGCGGGCCATCGCAACGACTGGATCGACAACGGCAACGTCAAGGGAGTCGTGCTCTCCGGTGATGTCTCCAGCCCGGCCAGCGAAGGTGAGGGCCAGTGGTGCATTGCCACCAGCGAGCAACCCGGCGTCAGCATCCAGCGCTGCAGCCGCTGGAATCCCCATGGCGATGGGCGGGAGCTCTGGGACAGCTTCAGCACTGATGGATCGATCCCCAACAGCAACAACAACCGCCGCAGCGGCTCCAGTGAGGCGGTGAGTGCGGCCCTGGCCGTGCAATGCCGCCTCGAGCCCGGTCAAAGCATCGAAATCCCCGTGGTGATCAGCTGGGATCTCCCCGTCACAGCCTTTGCCACCGGCACCAGCGCCCTGCGCCGGTACACCGATTTCTTTGGCAGCAGCGGAACAAATGCCGCCGCCATCGCCGCGGAAGGACTGCAGGACTGGCGCAGCTGGCGCGAGCAGATCGAGGCCTGGCAGAAACCCGTGCTCGAGCGCAGCGACCTGCCAGAGGCCCTGCGGATGGCGCTCTTCAACGAGCTCTATGACCTCTGCAGTGGCGGCAGCCTCTGGAGTGCCGCAAGCCCCGAGGACCCCGTCGGACGTTTTGGTGTTCTCGAGTGCCTGGACTACGCCTGGTACGAGAGCCTTGATGTGCGCCTCTACGGCTCCCTGGCGCTGCTGCAGCTCTGGCCCGAACTGGACAAGGCCGTGCTGCGCAGCTTTGCCCGCGCGATTCCCGCCGCCGACCCCACCCCGCGGCCCATCGGTTGGTACTTCACCCAGGGCAAAGGCCGCGTCGAGGCCGCCCGCAAGGTGAAAGGGGCCACTCCCCACGACCTGGGCGCCCCGAATGAAAAACCCTGGGATGCCACCAACTACACCGCCTACCAGGACTGCAACCTCTGGAAGGACCTCGCCAGCGACTACGTGCTGCAGGTCTGGCGCACCTTCAAGTTGTCGCCAAACGGGGAAGACGTGCGCTTCTTGGCCGAGTGCTGGCCCGCGGCCGTCGAGGCCTTGCGCTACCTGAAGACCTTTGACGCCAACAACGACGGCTTGCCCGATAACGGCGGCGCGCCGGATCAGACCTTCGATGACTGGCCGCTGAAGGGTGTGAGCGCCTACTGCGGTGCCCTCTGGATCGCGGCGCTTGAGGCGGCCCTGGCCATCGCCCAGCAACTGCAACTGAGCACCGGCCTCGACACCTCAGCTGAGCAGCGCGAATTCAGTGGCTGGCTGGCGCAATCACGAGGCAACTTCGACAAGCTCCTCTGGAACGGCGAGTACTACGACATCGACGCCGAGAGCGGCACGCCCGTGGTCATGGCCGATCAGCTCTGCGGCGATTTCTACGCCCGGCTGCTGGGCCTTGAACCCGTGGTCAGCGAGGCCAACAGCCGCAGCACCCTCAAGGCCGTCAAGGAGAGCTGCTTTGAGAAGTTCCAAGGCGGCACGCTGGGGGTTGCCAATGGCCTGCGCCGCGACGGCACCCCGCTCGATCCCAACGGCACACACCCCCTGGAGGTCTGGACGGGCATCAACTTCGGCATCGCCAGCTACTACCGGCTGATGGGCGAGACCGGCACCGCCCTGGCGATCACCTCCGCGGTCGTGAACCAGGTCTACGCCGGTGGTCTGCAATTCCGCACCCCCGAGGCCATCACCGCGGTCAACACCTTCCGCGCCTGCCACTACCTACGGGCCATGGCGATCTGGGGCCTCTGGGCCACCCACACCGACTGGCAGCGGATCCCTGGCTCCGAGCGGGGCGCGGTCTGAACCAGGGGGCAGCCCAGTCAGGGAGCCCGATTCCATACGCTGGACTTTCCTGAGCACGGTTGTGGTGAAGCATTGGCTAGGCCTCCTGCTGGCAGCGCTGCTGCTGGTCCTGCCCCTGCAGCCGGTCTTCGCCCAGGTTCACGCCCATCCCGATGAGAACGGAGCCGAGGTGGTGCGCAGCCTGGAGAGCCTGCGCGATCTCGACTATCAGAGCTGGCAGGCGGTGGCCTACCGCAGCGGACCGCCCGGAGGTCCCGTGACCCTGCGGATCGTGGGCTACCCGGGGCGGGTGCGGCTGGATCACCCCACCTCCTTGATCGTGCATTCCGGGCGAGGCACCTGGGAGCTGGAAGACATCACAACAGCGAACCCCAAGCTGGCCGCCGATGGCCGCGACGCCGCGGCCGAGTTCGATCTGAACCCGCTGCTGGCCGATCTGCACCAAAACCGTCCCCTGCGCCTTGAATTGCCCGGGGTGTTTGTGGAGCTGCCCGTGCCGCCCTTTGTGGTGGGCGAGTGGCGCAGCCTGCCGAGCTGGCGCGAGGCCCCATCCACATGAGCGAGCGCTGGCGGCCCTGGATGCTCCGTGCCCTGCAGCTGGCAGCGCTTGGAGCCGGTCGCACCAGCCCCAACCCGCTGGTGGGCTGCGTGGTGCTCGATGCCCAGGGGACCCTGGTGGGCGAGGGCTTCCATGCCAAAGCCGGCACGCCCCACGCGGAGGTCCACGCCCTGCGCCAAGCCGGCGAGCGGGCCCAAGGGGGTACAGCCGTTGTGACGCTGGAGCCCTGCTGCCATCACGGCCGCACCCCTCCCTGCAGTGAGGCGTTAATCGCCGCAGGGGTCAGACGGGTTGTCGTGGCGATGCACGATCCCGACCCCCGCGTCGCTGGTGGCGGCATCGCTCAGCTGCAGGCCGCCGGAGTTGAGGTCATCAGCGGTGTCTGCGAGGGCGAGGCTGCCGCCCTGAACCGCCCCTTCATTCACCGGGTGCAACGCGGGCGGCCCTGGGGTGTTCTCAAGTGGGCCATGAGCCTGGATGGCCGCACCGCACTAACGAACGGCTCCAGTCAGTGGATCTCAGGCCCGAGCGCCCGGACCTGGGTGCATCAGCTGCGGAGCCGCTGCGATGCGGTGATCGTCGGGGGCGGCACGGTTCGCGCTGACAATCCCCTGCTCACAAGCCGTGGTGGGCGTGATCCGGAACCGCTGCGGGTGGTGCTGAGCCGCCGCCTTGATCTGCCGGCGGACGCCCTGCTCTGGGATCAGAGCGCAGCAGCCACCCTGGTGGCCCATGGCCCTGAGGCCCCAAGCGAGCGCCGCGACGCGCTCGCGGCCAGGGGCGTGGAGCTTCTGACCCTTGAGCACTGCGGGCCCAAAGCCCTGCTGGAGGCGCTGGCTCAACGCGGCTGCAATCAGGTGCTCTGGGAGTGCGGTCCCGAACTGGCGGCCGCTGCTCTGAGGGACGGCTGCATCCAACAGGTGGCCGCCGTGGTTGCACCCAAGCTGCTGGGCGGGGCTGCTGCCCGCACACCCTTAGGCGATCTGGGCCTCCTGGATGTCAACCAGGCGGAGCCATGGCGCAGCGAACGGCTCCTGAAACTCGGCGATGACCTGCTGGTGGAGCTGCTGGGCGTTTAGCCCTCATCATCGAAATCCAGCTGCTGAGGCGAGGCGATCTCCTCCTCGACGTCCTGCGCGGTGTAGCGACTGATCAACAGCCCCATCACCAGAGCCAGATAGACCGTGCCGGTGATGGCCACCATCACGCTGCTCATCTGAGCCTGGGGGGTCAAGGGATGGATGTCCCCGTAGCCCGTTGTGGTGAGCGTGGTGAAGGCGTAGTAGTTCAGGGCCACAAAATCCACAGCCCACACCTGGGTCTGGGCCGTGGGGGCCGTGCCGTGCCAATGGAGCACGGACGGGGAGCTCTCGATCGTGCTGGCAAAACTGCCAGGTGAGACCGTCTCCAGCACGCTGAACAGGAGTCCCGCCGCCAGCCCCAGCAGCAGGTAGCCCGCCAAAGCACCCATCAGCACATGCCGATTGATGCTGCGCTCCACCGACAGGTTGCGAATCAGGCGCTCGCAGCTCCAGGCCACCAGCAGAGCCCAAAGAAACAGCAGGGGCAGACCAGCCTGATTGGCGAGGGCAGTGGTGCCGTACCAACCCAAGGAAGCCGCAAAGGTCACCAGACAGAGGAGTCGATACAGGCGTGTGCGCAGGAGAGACCAGCGCTCACCGCTCACGCTGTGGCCCAAGGCAGTCAGCAGCACCCAGGGCATGGCGAGATAACCCAGCGAGGAGAGCTGACGCAGGCCCCGAGGGAGCATCAGACAGAAGATGACCACCAAACAGGTCGCCAACAAGTGGCGATAGCCCCGGTGGCGCTGACGCTGGAGCTTGTGCTGATTGGGCCGCAGCAGGCTGTGCATGCTGCAACTCTGGCGATTACTCGAACAACGGCAACTGCTCAGCAGCATTGGCGCTGCGCGGTTTCTCGACCATCCATCCCTCCGGCGACCAGCCCTGCATCAGGGGCTCCAGTGCGCGCAGGCCTGGGCCATCGAGGGGCTCCATCCAGGCCTGCTCCAACCCCTCGGGAACGATCACGGGCATGCGGTCATGCAGCGGAGCCACCAGGGCATTGGGCGCCGTGGTCAGCACGCAACAGCTCTCCACTTCACTGCCATCGGGGCCAATCCAGCGATCCCAGATGGCGGCCAACCAGAAAGGACGTCCATCGCGCTTGGTCAGCCGCTGTCCTTTTTCAAAGAAGCCATCCGCCGGCAGCAGGCAGCGGCGATGGCGCCAGGGCCCGCGAAAACTGGCCTTCTCTCCCACCGTCTCCGATCGGGCGTTGAAGGGTCTCGGACCGTTCAGCGGGTCCTTACTCCATTCCGGCAGCAGGCCCCAGAGCATCAAGGCCGAGTTGAACTGCCCATGCTCCTGGCGCAGGGCCAGCACGGGTTCCCCCGGGCGAATCAGAGGCCTCGGGGCGTAGTGCTCCAGCAAACCCGGCGGCAGGTTGCTGCCCATCAGCGGCAGCAATTGGTCGATCCGAGCGGTGAGGGAGTAGCGACCGCACATGGCCTGAGGCGCCCCCGTTCGGTTCTCACCCCCCAATGGGGCCTTTGGGCAACCCTAGTTTGGGGTCAACAAAACCAAGCCGAATGCCCATCCGCAAGGACGACACGCCTCCGAACCGGCGGTTCGGCATCGTCAATCTGGTGCTGATTGGCTTCGGTGTGCTGCTGCTGGTGAGCAGCTTCCTGCCCAATCAGGGCATGCAGCAGGTGCCGCGGGTGCCCTACTCGCTGTTCGTCAGCCAGGTGGATGACGGCAATGTGCGCCGCGCCTACATCACCCAAGAGCAGATCCGCTACGAGCTGAAGGAGGCGCCAGAGGATGGAGCCCCCTCGGTGCTGGCCACGACGCCGATCTTCGACATGGATCTGCCGAAGCGGCTCGAGGAGCACGGCGTGGAATTCGCCGCGGCACCTCCCCAGAAACCCAGCTTCATCACCACGGCGCTCAGCTGGATTGTTCCGCCGCTGATCTTCATCCTGGTGCTGCAGTTCTTCGCGCGGCGCTCCATGGGCGGCGCTCAGGGCGCCCTGAGCTTCACCAAGAGCAAAGCCAAGGTCTATGTGCCGGATGAGGAATCTCGGGTGACCTTCGCCGATGTGGCGGGCGTCGATGAGGCCAAGCAGGAACTCACCGAGATCGTTGATTTCCTCAAAACACCCGAGCGCTACACCGCGATTGGCGCCCGAATTCCCAAGGGCGTCCTGCTGGTGGGGCCTCCGGGAACCGGTAAAACCCTGCTCTCCAAAGCAGTGGCGGGTGAAGCGGGCGTGCCCTTCTTCATCATCAGCGGCTCGGAATTCGTCGAACTCTTCGTGGGAGCCGGTGCCGCCCGGGTGCGCGATCTCTTCGAAGAGGCCAAGAAAAAAGCGCCCTGCATCATCTTCATCGACGAACTTGATGCCATCGGCAAGAGCCGCGCTGGCTCCATGGGCGTGGTCGGTGGCAACGACGAACGGGAGCAGACCCTCAACCAGCTGCTCACCGAGATGGATGGCTTTGCCGCCAAAGACAAGCCGGTGATCGTGCTGGCCGCCACCAACCAACCCGAAACCCTCGACGCCGCCCTGCTGCGCCCGGGTCGTTTCGACCGCCAGGTGTTGGTGGATCGCCCCGACCTCTCAGGCCGCAAAACGATCCTCGACATCTATGCCCGCAAGGTGAAGCTCGCCCCTGGGGTGGATCTCGACAAAATTGCCCAGGCCACCAGCGGCTTTGCCGGCGCCGATCTGGCGAACCTGGTTAACGAGGGAGCCCTGCTGGCGGCACGGGCAAAGCGCACCAGCGTCGAGCAAGGCGATCTCAACGAGGCCATCGAACGCGTGGTGGCCGGCCTGGAGAAGAAGAGCCGCGTCCTGCAGCCCGACGAGAAGAAGGTGGTGGCCTATCACGAAGTCGGCCACGCCATCGTCGGTCACTTGATGCCCGGCGGCAGCAAGGTGGCCAAGATTTCGATCGTCCCCCGCGGCATGGCCGCCCTCGGCTACACCCTGCAGTTGCCCACTGAGGAGCGTTTCCTCAATTCCAAGGAGGACCTGGAGGGCCAGATCGCCACGCTGCTGGGCGGCCGCAGCGCCGAAGAGATCGTCTTCGGTGAAGTGACCACCGGCGCTGCCAATGATCTGCAGCGCGCCACCGACATCGCTGAGCAGATGGTGGGCACCTACGGCATGAGCACCGTGCTCGGCCCCCTGGCCTACGACAAACAGGGCGGCAGCCGCTTCCTAGGGGGCGCCAATAACCCGCGCCGTGTGGTCAGCGATGCCACCGCCCAGGCCATCGACAAAGAGGTCCGCACCCTGGTGGACCGTGCCCACGAGCGGGCCCTCTCGATCCTGCGGCACAACCGCGAGCTGATGGAGAGCATCTCCCAGCAGATCCTGGAAAAAGAGGTGATTGAGGGTGACGACCTCAAGAACCTGCTCTCCAGCAGCGTGATGCCGGAGGAGGCTCAGGCCATCGCCTGAGCGCCCAGGGCTTGACGGGAGGGCCCCTGATCTCGGATAAGGGTTCTTTGAAGACGGGCCCATGGCTGCCATCAGCGGCTATCCCTCCCTCGCCGCACTGAGCGGGTGTGATTTCCTCTCCTCGGCCGATGTGAGCGCCGAGCAGACCCGCGCCCTTCTCGACCTGGCCGCCGACCTCAAGGCAGGCCGGATCCAGGTGGATCTCAGCGGCAAGGTGCTTGGCCTGATCTTCAGCAAGGCCTCCACCCGCACCCGGGTGAGCTTCACCGTGGCCATGGCCCGCCTGGGCGGCCAGACCATCGACCTCAATCCCCAGGTTTCCCAGGTGGGGCGGGGCGAACCCGTCGCCGACACCGCCCGGGTGTTGAGCCGGTACGTGGATGCGCTCTCGATCCGCACCTTCGCCCAGGAGGAACTGGCGGACTATGCGCACTGGGCCTCCGTTCCGGTGATCAATGCCCTCACCGACCTGGAGCACCCCTGCCAGGCCCTGGCCGACTACCTGACCCTGCGGGAAGGATTTGGCGCCATCGAAGGGCTCACCCTCTCCTATGTGGGGGATGGCAACAACGTGGCCCACTCCCTGATGCTCTGTGGCGCCCTGCTGGGGGTGAATGTGCGCGTGGGGTGCCCACAGGGATACGAACCCTCAGCGCAGGTACTGGAGCAGTCGCGGCAACTGGCGGGCGGCCGCTGCAGCATCGAGGTGCTGCATGAACCCGTGGCGGCCGTGCGCGGCGCCCATGCGCTCTACACCGATGTCTGGGCCTCCATGGGGCAAGAGGAGGAAAAGAGCGCGCGGGAGGAAGCCTTTGCGGGCTGGTGCCTGAACGAGGAGCTGGTAGCCGAAGCGGATCCACGGGCGATCGTGCTCCACTGCCTGCCGGCCTATCGGGGCCTGGAGATCAGCGCTGGCGCCATGGAGGGCAGCAGCAGCCGGATCTTTGATCAAGCCGAAAACCGCCTGCATGCCCAGCAGGCCCTCCTGGCTGCCCTGCTGAGCTGAGCGCGACTTGCCAAGACCCCAGCAGAGCGGTACATATGTATTGACGAACATCTGCATTGCCGGTGCCCGCTGGATCGCCCGAGCCCCTCACCTCTGCCCAGCAAGAGCTCTACGACTGGCTCTCTGACTTCATCGGGGAGCATCGCCACAGCCCCTCCATTCGCCAGATGATGGAGGCGATGGGGCTGCGCTCTCCTGCCCCCATCCAGAGCCGGCTGCGCCACCTGCAGCAGAAAGGCTGGATCACCTGGCAGGAAGGCCAGGCCCGAACCCTGCAACTCCTGGGCGATGCCCTCAGCGGCGGCATCCCCGTACTGGGGGCCGTCGCGGCCGGGGGCCTGGTGGAAACCTTTGACGACGTCGAGGAGCGCCTGGACCTGGAACCGGTTCTGGGCACCCGCGGCCTGTTCGCCCTGACCGTGAACGGCGATTCCATGGTCGACGCGCACATCGCCGATGGCGATGTCGTGCTGATGGAGCCGGTGGCCGAGCCCAGCCGCCTCAAGGAAGGCACCATCGTCAGCGCCCTGGTGCCCGGCAGCGGCACCACCTTGAAGCACTTCCACCGCGATGGGCGGCAGGTCAGGCTCGAGGCAGCCAACCCCGCCTACGAACCGATCCTGGTGGACGCAGACCAGGTCGCCATTCAGGGAAAGCTCGTGGCGGTCTGGCGCCAGGTTTAAACCCTCTGCCGTGTAAGCTCTCTGCATCGACGACGCGGCCTTCGGGCCAGCCCTGACGACCAGCGTCAGAGCAGTCAATCGATACCTACGGGGCCATAGCTCAGCTGGTAGAGCACCTGCATGGCATGCAGGGGGTCAGGAGTTCGAGTCTCCTTGGCTCCATTGAGATTCAAAAGCCCCTGGTGAACTCACCAGGGGCTTTTGCTTGGCAACTTCGTGGCAGAGGGGGGTGCCCGCCCTCAGGACCTACCACCGGTAGCGGGCCCTTGCTCCAGCCAGTAGGCATAGACCCACCTGGCCGTGAGGTACAGCAGGATCGCGGTCAAGGAGAGTCCGTCGGGCATGGTGCCAGCGAGAGCGGGTCACCAGGCTGGCGAGACGTCCCGCTTCTGCTCGGCAGCTGGATCACAACCGCAGGTGATCAGCAGCACCCCCGCTCAGGCAGGCCAGGCTTGCTGGTTCTCAGCGCGGGACCAGTAGGGACAGCACACCTGGGCCTTCGCCTCCTCCAGGCTCATGGTTAAGCGCCAGCAGCGGCAGACGCCTACTCCCCCGGCCAGGATGAAGTTCTTGCAAGCAGAACAGCAGGGGTAGGCAACCACGGGGAAAGCGGCGACTCTCCTATCCCTAACTGAAGAGTGGCCTGATCTTCCAGTGCCAAAAGGCACAATTTGGGACGATTAAGTATTCAGGCCTGCGCGCAATTACCTAAGGCGCTGAGGGGATACGGCAGGTCTTAGCAAGCAGGTGCGCCACCATTTGCGCGTCCCCCTGCAGGGCATAGGCCTCGAACTCCCGCTGGCGGCTGTCTTGGGGCAACAGGGCGGTGGTTGCCACCACATGCTGCAGGTTGCCTTGCCTGCGGAGATGCTGCAGGAAGAACCCATTCACCTGACCAGCGCTCAGGGAAGACGTCGCCCGCAGGCCCTCGGCCAGGCTCAAGGAGGTGGGGCTCTCCAGACCATCCAGGCAGTCCTGAATGACGTGCACCAGCTCGTGCTGAATCACCTTGGCGCGCTGCTGCGGATCGCGCCGCAAGGCAGGACTCAGGCAGAGCAGATTCGCCCCCATGTTGTAGGTGGCCAGCTGCCTGGGGCCGCCACAGTCAGCGCGCTCCTCCACCAGCACTCCCAGGGCGCGCACCTGATCCAGCAGAGGCTCGCTGGAGGCCAGCGCCGGCAGGGTTGCCCAGCCCATCAAGGCCAAGGCCAAGACACCACGACGGGCCGCAACTCCCAAGAGCAATCTCAAGAATGTCTCAAGATTGTCGCACGCGAGACCAGGCAAGCGAGGCGCTGGCGCCAAGGACCAGCAGCAGCAAGGGCCACTCCCCCCAGCGCACGTAGGGCGTCTGCCCAAAACGGCGGCTGACGGTGCTGAGCAACGTGCCGGCCTGCCCCGAAGGCAGTTGCGCCAGCACCTGTCCATCGGGCGAGACCACCAAGCTGGGACCGGTGTTAGCCGCACTCACCAACCACCGGCTGGCCTCGATCGCACGCAGCTGAGCCAGGGCACGGAACTGCTGCTGAAGCTGCTCGGGGTAGGGGTCGAGATTGGCGCTGGCCAGGATCCAGCCGGCGCCATCGCGGCTGGCCCGAGAAAGGCTGGAGCCATCCGCCAGTTCGTAGCAAATGGCCACAGCCAGGGCCCCATCAGCGCGGGGCAACAGGCGAGGTGCTTCACCCGGGGAGACACCACCCACCGCCGAGAGGCCAGCCCAACCCAACAGACCACTGCCGGGGATCCACTCCCCCAGGGGCACCAGGCGATGTTTATCCAGGGCAGCCTGGGCCTCGGTGGCTCCGGCAGGAAACTGCAGCAGGGAGCTCCGCAACTCCAGGTCCTGCTGGCGGAAGCCCCCGCTGAGCACCTCCAACGCCGGGGGGCTCGGCAACTCCTGACCCAGCGCCAAGGCGCCCTCCGGCAGCACGAGAAGATCCGCCCCGCGCTGCTGGGCCTCGGTCAGGGCCGCGCTCAATTGGCGCTGCAGGGACCGCTGCTGGAGCCAGCTGAATTTCTCTCGGGTCGGAATCGCCGGCTGCAGAACAAGCACCGTCTCCCTTGGGCCCTCCAGGGCTGAACGGGACTCGGAGCGAAGCTGCTGCAGGCCGGCGCCATGCAGCGCCAGCACCGACAACAGCCATCCCAGCAGCCAGCGCCCGCGCCAGCGCCGGCGCAGCACCCCCTGCCAGAGCCCCCAGCCGAGCAGCAACTGCAGCATGGCCAGCCCACCGGCCCCGAGCAGCTGGGCCAGGCCCGCCAGCGCAGGATCACCGGGCAACGCAGCGGCCCCCAAACCGATCCAGAACAGGGGGCCCTTGGCGAGCAGCACTTCAGCGAGCCCCCACAGGGCTGAGGCCAAGAGGGCCGCCGCGAAGCGATCAGCGCCCAGGCGTCCGACCAGCCAGCGCCAACCGCCCACGAGCACGGCTCCAAGCAGAGCGATGCTCAACCAGAGCAGCAGGCACAGCGGAAGGCTGAGCGGCAGGGGCACGCCCACCCAATCGAGGGGGTGCAACCAGAGCAGCCAGCGATGACTGATCAGCACCGCCATCGCCCCCCAAAGCGCGCCCTGGGCAGGGCTGAGCGCCCAGAGCGGCACCAGAGCCAGCCAGAGCAAAGGCGGTGAACCCAACGGCGGCAAGGCGCCGCCCGCCAAGAGCCCTGCCGCCGCAGCCACGGTCCACCAGAGCCGCCGGTTCTCTGCCATGGCCATCGACCTTAAAGAGCGCCAAGGTTCCTTCAGAGCCTCTGGATCCCATGGACCCCAGCAGACCCTTGCAACAGCTCCTGCTGCGTGGCCTCGGCACCACCTCTCTGGTCGCCGAGCGGTTGCGCGGAGTCACGCAAGCCTGGGTGAGCAGCGGACGCCTCGATCCCGCCCAGGCCAGCGCACTGGTGGATGACGTCCTGGCCAGTCTGCGGGGTGAAAACCCAGAGCTGGAGAAGCAGACCGAGCGCCAGGTGGAGCGCAACCTCGATCACCTCCTGCAGGATCTGGGCCTGGCCCGGCAACGGGAGGTGGATGAACTCCGCGGGCGCATCGATCGTCTGGAGCAGCAGCTGCGCCAACAGCAGGGGCGCTGGGAGATCCCTGATTGACCGCCGGCCTAGGTCAGAATCCCCGCACCGGCACCTTCCATCCAGCCATGCGGGACATCCTGATCAGCTCAGCCGTCTGTGTGGGCTGTCTACTGCTCGCCTTGATCAGCCAGATCGTCTCCCCCTCCACCGTCGAGGCGGCCGTGGCAAGACCGGCCGTGAGCCAGGCCGCCGCTGCGGCTCCTGCCGTGGTCTCCAGCCAGTTCGAGCTGGATCCAGAAGATCCCAACCCCAGCCTCTTCACCATGGCGAGCGACGTGGCAAGCGACGTGGCGAGCGACGTGATCGCCGACAGTGGGGCGTCAGCTCTTGGAGGAGAAATGGTCGTGGCCAAAGAACGGATGACCCCCAGTGGATTGCGCATCACGGATCTGGTGATCGGTGATGGCCCTGAAGCCAGCTCCGGCCAGCTGGTGGTGGTCAACTACCGCGGCACGCTGGAGAACGGCAAGGAGTTCGACAGCAGCTACGGCCGTGGTCCCTTCAGCTTCCCCCTGGGCGCAGGTCGCGTGATCAAGGGCTGGGATGAAGGCGTCGCTGGCATGCAGGTGGGCGGCAAGCGGAAGCTCGTGATCCCCGCCGATCTGGCCTATGGCGAGCGCGGCGCCGGCGGCGTGATCCCCCCGAACGCCACCTTGATCTTCGAGGTCGAACTGCTCGAAATCAAAGGCTGATCGCTGCGATCCGCCTGATCCCTGGGCGGTTCTCACCACCCAGGGATTGACTTTCGAAACCTGAAGCGATCGTTAGGATGCGCCCGCCGTCCGGCACTTGGCCGGGCTCCATTCAGCACGCTTCCTCGTCCCATGGCTCACACGCTGCCTGCGCTGCCCTACGGCCTCGATGCGCTCGAGCCCCACATCTCCCGCCAGACCCTTGAGTTCCACCACGGCAAGCACCACAACGCTTACGTGACCAACCTCAACAACCTGGTGGCCGGTACCGATCTGGACGGCAAGAGCCTGGAAGACACCATCACCGCCGTGGCCGGTGATGCCAGCAAGGCCGGCGTGTTCAACAACGCTGCCCAGGTGTGGAACCACAGCTTCTACTGGCAGTGCATCAAGCCCAATGGCGGCGGCACCCCCAGCGGCGCCCTGCTCGACAAAATCAACGCTGACTTCGGCAGCTTCGAGAAGTTCGTTGAGGAATTCAAGGCCGCCGGCGCCACCCAGTTCGGCAGCGGCTGGGCCTGGCTGGTGCTCGACAACGGCACCCTGAAGGTGACCAAGACCGGCAACGCCGATCTGCCCCTGGCCCACGGCCAGAAGGCTCTGCTCACCATGGATGTTTGGGAGCACGCCTACTACCTGGACTACCAGAACCGCCGCCCCGACTACATCAGCACCTACCTGGACAAGCTGGTGAACTGGGACTTCGTGGCCGCCAACCTGGCCGCTGCCTGATCCAGAGCCCTCGCTCCACGCCAACAGCCCCCGCTCAACCGGGGGCTTTTTTGTCGCTACTGCGGCTTCGCGCTCGGTAGCACCGCGTCAGGGTCAATCCACATGGCATCGCCGTAGGAGAAAA
>JBMSIW010000008.1:0-30666 GCA_049418265.1 Vulcanococcus sp. | reverse complement strand
GCAGCGCATCCACCAGGGTGGTTTTGCCGTGGTCAACGTGGGCAATGATCGCGATGTTGCGAATCGGGGTGCCGGGATGCGCGCCGCTCATAAGAGAAGTGTTCGTGGGAGCAGATCAGGACTGGTCTCGATGGAGCACGCCGCAGCTCTGAACTGACGGCCGCAACGCTCAACTGGGGAGCAGGCGTTGGCGTGGGAACGGTGGCTGAAACCCTGGGGCAAGGTCGCGGGAAAACCCAAGACGAACAGAGCCGGTATCTCTTGCAGCGTGGTCAGCAGGCCGAGATCGCTCGTGAAGAACGACGACTTGCCTAGACCAATGACCCCTACGGTGCGTTAAGCGAATCTATCGCAGCAGCTCACCCACTCCTGCGCTCCGCCAAGGTGCCGCGGGTGACGCCCAACTGGCTCTGGAGTTGCTCGCGCTGCCAGACCTCCCGGCCACTGATGGCGCCACAGAGGGCCTGGCCATAGAGGGCGACGCGACGCCGCGTATCCGCGGCGGAATCCTGCAGCAGCTCAAGGCGCAGGTGTTGCACCCCGGCTGCCAGGAACTGGGGGATGGCTTCCGCAGCGGTCTGGGCACGGCCGTTGAAGAGGGTGTTGCGGCAGCCCAGATCAGCCCTCAGGGGATGCTCCGCGCCGCTGCGATCCCGCAGCAGGACCTGATGGGACTCGCAGGGCCGGCCGCAGTCCGTGTGGTCATGGCCTTCTGAGAGAAACGCACAGAACAGGCAGTGCTCCATGTGGAACATCGGCATGTGCTGGTGAAGGGTGATTTCGACGCGGCCTGGAGGGCACTGCCGCACCAGCGCCAGCAGCTGATCGAGGGCGAGGTCATAGCTGGCCGTGACCCGCTCAAGCCCCCAGCGATCCAAAAGCCAGCGAGCGGTGAGGGGGTTGGCGACGTTTAAGGAAAAATCGCCCTGGCAGGGGGCCAAGGGCGTCAGCCGCTCCAGCTGATCGGCATTGCGCACCAGATAGCCATCAGGCTCCGCCCGCAGCAGGGGCTCCAGGCTCCAGGACTCATCGGGCCTGGTGATGCGGGCACCGGCCAACCAGATTCCGCCCGGCCAGCGGCCTCGTCCCAGCTTCACCGCCTCGCGCAGTTGGGAGGGCTGCTCCAGATCAGCAATCACGCGGTGCACCGGCTGATCGAGCAGCGCTTCCAGCTGAGCGAGATCCCGCACCAGGACGCTCAGCTGGGGTGGCTCTGCCCGATTGGCATCCAGGGCGGCCAGGGCATCCCCGGGCGTCTCCGCCAGCAGGGACTCCAACAGAGCGGGAGCAGAGCTGGTGGATGCAACCGAGGCGGGCTCCGGCGCCGGGACGGCCTGCGCCAACTGATCAACCAGGTCCCGCCTGAGGGCATTGAGCTGAGTGACGGGCAAAAAGAGACCCGCTGGCAGATCGAGCTCAAGGGCCTCCAACCGCCAGGGGGTCCCGCCTAAGCGGCCGAGCTGTTGCTCCAGCCGCTCTCGGTCCAAACCAGCACCCGTCGCAGACTGAAGAGGCTGCTCAGAGCTGACTTGCCAGGGGCCACCTTGAAGGCCGGGAACCTGCGCAAGCTGAATCTGCAGGGGTTGATCCAGGCGACCACTGACTTTGAAGTGCAGCGGCTGGCGTGTCTCGGCGGTCTCTTGCGCCGCCATCCGCAGGAAACGGCTCTCCAGTTGGGGGTCGCTGGTGAGCCAGCAGGGGCTGCCAGGAGCCAAACCACGCAGATCGATCGAACCGGGTCCAAGACGAACCGCGGTGCGCCCCTTGGGCCGCGATTCCATCGCCATCACGCGGCCTCCCACCTCCCGAGGAGGCAGGAGGGGATCGTCCTGGTGGACCTCCAGAACCACGCCATCACCAGCTTTGAGGGCGCTCAGACGGGCGAACACCAGCCAGCCGCCCTGCTCGATCCGCTCCAGTCGGCCCAGCCAGGGGCCCCGCTTTTTGCTCCAGCGACCATGGACCAGCTTGCGGTGGTTGACCCCCTCCAACCAGCCGGTGCCAAGACCTCGGGAGAAGCTCAGTTCCAGATGCCGCCGGAGCTGCTGCGGGTCCTCAGCATCGGCATGGCCCTGGAGTCGATCCAGACCTTGGCGGTAGGCGTCCGTGACGGCCGCGACGTAGGTGGCGTCCTTGAGGCGTCCCTCGATCTTCAAGCTGGCTACACCGGCCTGGGCCAGCTCAGGAAGCAGGGGCCAGGCGGCGAGATCCTGAGGAGAGAGCAGATAGCGCTGTTCACCGAGATCACGCTCCTCGCCATCAACAATCAGCTGATAGGGCAGGCGGCAGGCCTGGGCGCACTCACCCCGATTCGCGCTGCGTTGGCCCAGGGCCTCACTGGTGAGGCATTGACCGGAATAGGCGACGCACAAGGCCCCATGGACGAACACCTCAAGCGGCATCGCCAGCTCTCGCTGGGCTAGCTGCTGCTGCAAGCGCTGAAGATCCTTCAAGGTCAACTCGCGGGCGAGGACGACCCGCTCACAGCCAAGGTCCGCAGCCATCGCCACTCCGGCGGCACTGGTGATCGACATCTGGGTCGATCCGTGGAGCGCCAGCCGGGGGGTCAGTTGACGGGCCAGCCAAGCCAATCCGACGTCCTGGACGATCAGGGCGTCTACCCCAGCGGCATCAGCGGCAAGCAACAGCTCGGCGGCCTGGGTCAACTCCGAGGGGAAGACCAGGACGTTGAGCGTCAGGAACCCTTTGACGCCCCGGCGGTGCAGCCAGGACATCAGCTCGGGCAAATCCTTGATCTGAAAGTTCTCGGCCCGCAGCCGGGCGTTGAAAGCCTCTACCCCGAAGTAGACCGCATCAGCGCCATTGGCAACGGCGGCGCGCAAGGCATCCCAATTGCCCGCAGGAGCCAGCAGTTCAGGCAGTGACTGCTGGGGCATCAACGCTCGAAACGCTGGGCGGCGTCAAAGGTTTTGAGGGCATCCGCAGAACCTTCAAACCGCCAGTGCCAGGGTTCGTAACTCACGCCCTGCTTGTTGCCATCCGGGAAGGACAAGGCGAAATGGAAGCGGTTGGCGTGCTGCTGGAGCCAGCGGAACGCTTCGGTCTGATCAAAGCTGGTTGAAAGGTTGGTCTGGGGTTGGCGCCCATCGCCCAGGTCCACGGCAAAACCAGTGCTGTGCTCTGAAAACCCAGGCGGTGCACTGACCTGAGCCCGTTCGCGGGCACTCTGGTTGCGCTGGGACTTCACATCAAAAAAGATCTGCTTCTGCAGCGCAATCGAGCGAAAGGCGCTCAACACCCGCAGATCAATGCCATCGGCATCGGCGGCGCGGCGCATGCGATTGAGCGCCTCGGCCGCCTCGGGGTTCATCAACACTCCGGGGCCAATGCTGATCAAGTCCGCGTCGCTGGCTTCGGCATAAGGAAAGTGACCCAACAAGCGGCCGTCGGAGCTCAGACGCGCATCGAGGCCCTTCAGGGGAGGGGGTGTCACCAAGCGGGCGATGGGCTTGGGAAACAGGAGCGCCGACAAAGCCGCTGCCACCAGCACGGCGCCGGCGCCAAGCAGCAACATCGGAGCGCGGCTGCGCCGCTGAAGGCTGGGGGAGAGGGTGCGTGTGGCCAGGGGAATGTCATCCGCCATGGCTGCAGTCCGGGTGCCCTTGCGCAAGCCCGGCCTGGAATCACTGGTCTGACGACCCGCGCTGGGCACGCAAGAACTCCCATCGGAACAGGCGTCCGTCGATGGTAAGAGCTGGGGCCGGGGATGCCAGCGGTGACCAGGGCAGCGGTGTTAGCTTCTGCCTCAACATCCTTCTGGCGGAGCGGGTTTCAAGATGTTGCGAGTCGCGGTGGTGGGCGGCGGCCCCAGCGGTTCCTGTGCTGCAGAAGTGCTGGCAAAAGCAGGAATCCAGACCTGGCTGTTTGAGCGCAAGTTGGATAACGCAAAACCCTGTGGTGGCGCGATTCCTCTCTGCATGGTCGCTGAGTTCGACCTGCCTGAATCGATCATCGACCGCAAGGTCCGCAACATGAAGATGATCTCCCCCTCCAACCGGGAGGTGGACATCAACCTGGATAACCAGGACGAGTACATCGGCATGTGCCGCCGCGAGGTGATGGATGCCTTCCTGCGGGACCGTGCGGCTGAACTGGGCACGAACCTGGTGAACGGCCTGGTCACCAAGATCGACACCGGCAGCAACCGCCAGGGCCCTTACACCCTCACCTACTCCGACTACAGCGGCGGCGAGGCCACCGGTGAGAGCAAGACCCTCGAGGTGGACCTGATCATTGGTGCCGACGGCGCCAACAGCCGTGTCGCCAAGGCCATGGACGCTGGCGACTACAACGTGGCCATTGCCTTCCAGGAGCGCATCAAGCTGCCCCCGGAAGAGATGAAGTACTACGAAAGCCTGGCCGAGATGTACGTGGGCACCGACGTGTCCCCCGACTTCTATGCCTGGGTGTTCCCCAAGTACGACCACGTGGCCGTGGGCACCGGCACCATGCAGGAGAACCAGGCCCTGATCAAGAGCCTCCAGGAAGGCATCCGCGAGCGCGCGAAGAAGCGCCTGGTCAATGGCGAAGTGATCAAGGTGGAAGCCCATCCCATCCCTGAGCACCCCCGCCCCCGTCGCGTCGTGGGTCGGATGGCTCTAGTGGGCGACGCAGCTGGCTACGTCACCAAGAGTTCCGGTGAAGGTATCTACTTCGCGGCCAAGAGCGGCCGCATGTGCGCTGAACAGATCGTCGAGGCCAGCCAAGGCGGCAAGCGCATTCCGACCGAAGCTGATCTCAAGAAGTACCTCAAGAAGTGGGACCGGAAGTACGGCGCCACCTACAAGGTGCTGGAGCTGCTTCAGAACATCTTCTATCGCAACGACGCAGCCCGCGAAGCCTTCGTCGAGATGTGCGACGACAAGGATGTGCAGCGGCTCACCTTTGACAGCTACCTCTACAAGCGTGTGGTGGCGATGAACCCCTGGCAGCAGCTCAAGCTGACTCTGCTCACCCTCGGCTCGGTTCTCCGGGGCAATGCCCTGGCACCACAGGGCTACAAGCCTGTGCCCAGCGCCGTGCGCGATGAGGCCGAAGTCAACGCCATGTTGGCCGTGAGCACCATCAAAGGCGGCATCCGGGTAGGCGGCCAGAAAGGTCAGACCCAGAACGATCAGACCCAGAACGATCGCGAGCCCGCCCTGGCGGCCAAGTAGGTCTCATCAAAACGTTCAAATTCAGGCCGCAGCTGATTTCTCAGTTGCGGCTTTTTTGTGCCGAATCGGCGCCCCTGATATCAGGCCAGGGCTTCCTGAATCGAGACCAGCTGACGTTGCTCAGAATCCCAGAGGATCAGATCAAAGCAGCGGGGGATATCCGAGAGCGAGAGATAGGTGCAATCAGCCAACAGGTGGGCGTGGGCCTGGTGGCAATCACGCAGGCGGTAGTTGGGAATGCGCTCGCAGAGGTGGTGAATGCTGTGATAGGCAATATCAGCGGAAAACCAGTTCAAAATGGCTGGCAAACGCAGGTTGCTGCTGCCCTCAATCGCGCCTTTGAAGTAGCTCCAGCCCTCAGTTCCGCTCGTGTAGGAATCCTTGAAGTTGTGCTGAACAAAAAAGACGCAGATGAAGATGGCCGCGGATGAGGACATCACCAGGCTGTAGCAAACCCAGAACAGTCCAGCTCCCATCCATTGGCACATCCACCACCAGCTGAAGAGCACAGCGATGTTGTTCAGCACGAGGTCCAAACACTCACCCCAGGTGTACCAATGGCTGGAGCGGTAGTTGGCGAAAAAGGACCTCAGTCCGGACCAGCCCGCTAAGGGGTGACGGCAGATCTCAGCCAGCAGAGCAGAGCCCAGCTCCAGCAGACCCAGCAGAAGCTGCAGGCGAGGGCGCACCACCAGATAGAAGAACCCCCCTGGGAAGAGCATCAGCGGATGGCGGGTGATCGCGTAGCGCTTCTGGGCTCCAGGACTGAGGGCCAGAAACTGATCCACCCGCATCAAGGAGGACGGGCCGCGATAGAGCTCCCAATTGCCGTTGTGTTTGTGGTGGTACGCGTGGCCGCGGGACCAGGGGAACTGAGGAATCGCGTTTAAACAGCCCAGCAGAAAACCCGTGACACGGTTCAGCCAGGTGCGAGACCACAACGAGTTGTGGCCGCAGTCATGCATCAGCGAAAAGGTGCGAGCCGAAAACAGAATCAACAGCGCCAGATCAGGCAGCAGGAGCCAGCGCAAAGACGCGGCAGCCCAGAGCCTGGGCACAGCCGCCCAAAGCAGCGCCACCGGCACAAGCGTGACCAGGAGCTGCCAGGCAGCACGGCCATCACTGCGCACCCGATAGGAGGCCAGATCAAAGTCTTGGCGGCTCAAAGGCCGAGGCGAACGCACAGAAGGGTTCGCGGATGCAACGGACAGGAGGGAACTCCAGGGGGGGCAAAACGATGCCCGTTGTTCAAGGCTAGGAGAACCGAGGCTTCAATCAACCGCTGATGCGCGAGAAGTCAGCCAGTACCGAGGCCTGATTGTTCAAAACCCCCAGAAGATTCAGGCGATTGCGGCGAACGGCGGCATCTTCAGCCATCACCATGACGCTTTGCTCACCATCAAAGAAATCAGCCAGTGCAGCGGCACCGGCAATCAAGCCATCCGCCAGCGCGCTGTAGCGGGTGGCTTCGCTGCCAGTGGCAATGGGCTCAAGGCTCTTGAGCACAGCCAACATGCCGGCCTCACTGCTCTTCTCAAAGAGAGCGGCATCCACCACCCCCGAGGGCGACAGCACATCAGCAGCGAGATCTCCCTTGCTGGCCAGGCGGGCTGCGCGGGTGACGACAGCCTGCACGGCCGCCAGGGAACCGCTGCGGCGCAGGTTCTGAAGCAATTCAGCGCGCTGTTTGGCGTCAGCCGGATCAGCGATCAAGCGGCTGAGAGTCACCCCCTCACCGGCCACGGCCTGAACCAAATCACCATCCAGCCCGGATTCCTCCAGCAGGCTTTGGATCCGTTGGCGCAGCAGCTCCGCCAACTCAAGAGCCAGGGCCTCTGCGTCCACCTTGAAATGGGGCAGCAGCTGCGCCCAATGGCGGGTGGCGCGGCTTAACAGGGCTCCCAAATCAAGGGCCCAACCCTGGTCCCAGAGAATCTGAAGGATGCCATTACCGGCGCGGCGCAGCGCATAGGGATCGGACGATCCGCTGGGGCGCTCTCCTTTGGCGTAGATGCTCAGCAGGAGCTCAAAACGTTCCGCCAAGGCCAGGACCGCACCAGCCTGGGAGGCCGGAAGCGCATCACCAGCGCCCTTCGGCTGGTAGTGCTCCAGAACCGCAAGGGCGACAGCCTTGGGCTCACCCTCCGCCAGCAGGTACTTACCCCCCATCACCCCCTGAAGCTCGGGGAACTCACCCACCATCTGGCTGACGAGGTCGTGCTTGCAGAGGTGAGCAGCGCGCCGGGCATGGCCCGCTGTCTCAGCAGTCAGGTGGAGCTGCTCGGCCAGCACATCGGTCAGGACATCGGTCAGCCACTCGAGACGCTCGACACGATCCAGCAGGGAGCCGAGGCCCTCAGCAAAGGTCACGCGGGCGAGCTGAGCGCGGCGATCAATGCTGGGGACGGCCCGATCGGCCTGAACGAAAAATTCCGCATCCGCCAGCCGCGCCTTCAAGACCCGTTCATTGCCGCGGCGGACGGTCTCGCTGGCATCAGGCAGGCCGTTACCGATGCACAGAAAACGTGCCAGGAGACTGCTGCGCGCATCCAGGGCCAGGGGATCCTCGCTGGCGTCCTTGCGGTAGAGCGGCACGTATCGCTGATGCGCCCGCATCACAGTGCTCAGGACCTCAGCGGGAAGTGAGAGGTAGTGCTCAGCCACGCTGCCCTCAATCAACAGAGGGGACTCCACGAGGTCCGTCAGCTCCTGAAAGAGCTCATCAGGCAGATCGGGGGTGGCATTGAGGGCTGCCGCTGCCGCATCCACCGAACGGCGGATCCAGGCCGCCCGCTCCGAGCGATCCACCTGAACACCCACCTCAGCGAGGCTGGCGGCATAGCGGGAGGCCTCCGGGATGGCGACCGCACCGGCATGCAAGCGATGGCCGCGGCTCAGATGGGAGGAGTGCACCTGGGGATCACTGCCCGGCAGGGTGACGGGGATCAGCTCACTGCCCAGCAGCGCCACAAGCCAGCGCACGGGACGGGAAAACCGTGTTTCGCCGTCACCCCAGCGCATGAAACGGCGGCCCTGAAGGGCGCCAATCCACTGGGGAATGACCTCGGATAACAGCTCTTTGGAGGTGCGCCCCTTCTCCAGAACCTGCGCGAACACAAAAGGACCTTTGGCGGTCTCGCGGACCTCCAACGCGGATGGGTCAATCCCGCAACGCTTCGCAAAGCCAATGGCAGCCGGCGTGGGCACTCCATCCTTGAAGGCCTGGGCTGCTGGAGGGCCCTTGCGCTCGTCCTCAAGATCCGGTGCGGCATCGGCCAGGGACTCCACCAGGACCACCAGGCGACGGGGGGTGCTGGTGCACTGGATCCCGCCGTAGCTCAGGCGGGCTTCATCGAGGTCCGCGCGGACCTTCTGCTCGAGCTGAGGCAGGGCGAGACGGGCAAAGTCCGCCGGCAGCTCCTCGGTCCCGATCTCAAGCAGAAAGGTCGACACGGAGCGGGGCCACAGCAGCCCACCACCTTATTGAAATGGCTGCAGTGTCAAGCCATGCCGACGCTTCGCTACGGTCGACTCCTGTGACGATTCGCGCGTGACCGTGTCTGCAGGGCAGCTCGACGAAGCCAATGCAGCGGAAGCCCGCACCTTTTCGCCCTGTATTGCCACCGGCGCAGAGCGCAGCAAGTTTGAGCAGCTGAAGGCCGACAGCGGCTACCTGCACGATCCGCTGGCCGAGGAACTCGAGAACGACCTGGCTCACTTCACGGAAGGGGCTGTTCAGCTGCTGAAGTTCCACGGCAGCTACCAGCAGGACAACCGCGAGAACCGCCAGAAAGGGCAGGACAAGGATTGGCAAATGATGCTCCGGCTGCGGAGTCCCGCAGGGCGGATCTCCACGGCCCTCTATCTGGCAATGGATGAACTGGCCGATCGCCTGGGCAACGGAACCCTGCGGGCCACCACCCGCCAGGCCTTCCAGATGCATGGCATCCGCAAAGAGAACCTGCGCGAAGTCATCGGCACCATCGTCCGCTCCATGGGCTCAACCCTGGCGGCCTGCGGGGACATCAACCGCAACGTGATGGCTCCCGCCGCCCCCTATGAGAAAGGGGCCTACCCCGCCGCACGGCAGCTCGCCAATGACATTGCGGATCTGCTCAGCCCCAGCGCAGCTGAAGGCACCTACCTGGATCTCTGGGTCAACGGCGATCTGAGCTATCGCATCAAGCCCACCAAAGCAGTCAAAACGGCCAGAGCGCGTCAACAGGAAGGCGGCGTCTTCAGTGGCGATGCCACCGAGCCCCTTTACGGGCCCACGTACCTGCCGCGCAAGTTCAAATGCGCTGTCACGGTGCCCGGAGACAACTCCGTTGACCTCCTCACCCAGGACATTGGACTGGTGGCGTTTGCCGATGCCCATGGGGAGCTGCGAGGTTGCAACGTCTACGTGGGAGGCGGCATGGGCCGCACCCATAACAAGGAAGAGACCTTCGCCCGCACCGCCGATGCCCTGGGCTACGTGGATGCGGAGCATGTGTTTGATTTGGTGCAAGCAATCCTTGCTCTGCAGAGGGATTACGGCGATCGCAACACCCGCCGTCATGCCCGGCTCAAATATCTGATCCACGATCAGGGCATCGCCTGGTTCAAGCAGGAGCTGAAGGCGAAGTACTTCGCCCATCCGATCAAGGGTCTACGGCTGGAGCCCAAGGTCAAGCTGGAGGACTACCTGGGCTGGCACCGCTGCAGCGCAGGCAAATGGTTCGTCGGCATTCCGCTGCTCTGTGGGCGTCTCTCCGGTGAGCTCAAGCGCGGACTGCGGGAGCTGGTGGACACCTACCAACTGGAGGTGAGGCTCACCCCCAACCAGGACATCTTGCTCTGCAACATCGGCACGGCCCAACGCGCCACCGTCAAAGACGCGCTGGCTGCCCTTGGGATCACAACGCCAGAAGAGCCTGATCTACTGGCACGCCATGCCATCGCCTGTCCGGCCCTGCCGCTCTGCGGGTTGGCTGTGACCGAAGCGGAGCGGATCCTTCCCAACGTCCTCGATCGCCTTGATGCCCAGTTGCGCCGTCTCGAGATCGAAAAATCGATTCTTGTGCGCATGACGGGATGCCCCAATGGCTGTGCCCGCCCCTACATGGCTGAGCTGGGACTGGTGGGCGATGGGGTGAATCAGTACCAGCTCTGGCTTGGGGGAACCCCCAACCTGACCCGACTGGCGGAGCCCTATCTCGAGCGGATGCCTCTCGAGCAGTTGGAGACCACGATCGAACCTCTCCTGGTGGGTTGGAAAGCAGCGGGAGGACGCCGCAGCTTTGGTGACTACGTGGCCAAATTGGGCCGCGATCAGGTCAAGGCGTTGGTCCAGCGCCCATAACAGGCCTGGGGTGCACCACTGCGCCAAGCCCAAAGCTGATCGCCATAGCTGAAGTGCCACCACTCATTGGGGTGTTGGCAAAAGCCGGCAGCAGCCATGGCTTCTGCCAGCAGGTTGCGGCGGCCGTGCCAAAGGGCAGCCTGGCGCTTGGCCTCGCCATCGGGCAGGTCATTGGCGAGCTTGCCGTAGTAATCAGGCTCAGAGACCGCTCCCAGGGCGTCGATCTCTGAGCCCATGGCGAGCACAGCACCGGAATTGTCGGCGAGGGTTAAATCCACGGCCGCACCGGTGCTGTGGGGTGGGGGCGTGGCGGGATCCTCGCTGGGGGGAGCCCAAAAGCGCCCAACCTCTTCAACCACTTGATCGCGCTCGGGGCTGGGAGTGTGGGGGTCGACAGCGCGCTGGCTGCACTCGCTGGCGATGGTGTGCTCCACCATGAAGCGCTGCACCGCCAAAGGACGCCAGGCATCAAAGATGGCTAAGCGATAGCCATCACCGTTCTCCTGCAACCATCGTTGGGCCTCAAGGAGCCGGCTCACCACACCGGAGCGCAGCCGAAAGGGACAGCCCCCGTCGCCATAGGGCGCACCCAGGGCGGCATAGGGGTGGGGTTCCAGGCGCCATAGCTCCGCAGGAAGCGGCACGAGCGGTTCAGCGCAGTCATGGATGGGGACTGGACTCCAGGGCCGCAGCGGCATCAATTCAAACGGGCCGACTGGGCCACGCGGTTGCGTTGATCGGCCAGCACTCTGGCAAGGGGCTGATGCTGCTCGAGATCGGGATCGCTGGCCACGATCTCCTGGGCCACACGCCGCGCCTGCTCGAGCACGTCCCCATCGTCGGTGAGGCTGGCCAGGGCGAGATCCGGCAGGCCGCTCTGGCGGGTGCCCAAGACCTGCCCGGGCCCCCGCAGCCGCAAGTCCATTTCAGCAATCTCAAAACCGTCGTTGGAGCGCACCAGCACCTCCAACCGCTGGCGTGCGAGCGCGTTGCGGCTGTCATTCACCAGCAGACAGAAGGAGGCGGCGGCACCACGGCCCACCCGGCCGCGCAGTTGGTGCAGCTGAGCCAGACCAAAGCGATCCGCGTGATCGATCACCATCACGCTCGCCTCTGGCACATCCACGCCCACCTCCACAACGGTGGTGCTCACCAGGACCTGGGTGGCTCCGGAGGCAAACGCACCGATCGCCGCCTGCTTATCGGCGCTGGCCATGCGGCCATGCAGCAGACCCACCTGCAGATCCGGGAAGACCTGCTCGGCCAGCTGTTGGTGCACGTCGACGGCTGAACGCAGATCAAGCTTTTCGGACTCCTCAACCAAAGGCAGCACCACATAGGCCCGTTGCCCCAGGGCCACCTGCTCACGAATCAGCGCATAGGCCTCGTCGCGATCAGCGCCAGCCACCAGGCTGGTGCGAATCGGCGTCCGGCCAGGCGGCAGTTCATCAATCTGGCTGACCTCCAGATCCCCATGCATCGAGAGCGCCAGGGTTCGGGGGATCGGTGTCGCCGTCATGGTGAGCAGATGGGGCTGCAGGCCCTTATCGAGCAACCGGTTGCGTTGATGAACACCAAAGCGGTGTTGCTCATCCACCACCACCAGGCCAAGGCGATCGAACTGAACCGGATCCTCCAGCAGGGCATGGGTGCCCACGAGCATCTTCAAGTTGCCGTTGGCGAGGTCCGCCAAGAGCTCACGGCGACGCCGCGCTGGGGTGGAGCCGGTCAGCAGGGCGCAGCTGATGTGCAACTGAGGCAGCCATTCACAAAGCTTGCGGTAGTGCTGTTCCGCCAGCACCTCCGTCGGAGCCATCAAGGCCCCCTGGCAGCCGGCCTCAATCGCCGTCAACAACGCGGCAATCGCCACCACCGTCTTGCCGCTGCCCACATCCCCCTGCACCAGGCGTGCCATCGGTTGATCGCGGGCAATGTCGGCGCGGATTTCCGCCAAGACCCGCTGCTGCGCACCCGTCAGCGGGAAGGGCAGAAGCTCCAGAAAGGTCTCCACCAGCTCTCCGCCCTGCACCAGCAGTGGAGGGGCGGGGCGGCAGGTGAGCTGACGGCGCCGCTGCAGCAGTCCGAGTTGCAACAACAGGAACTCGTCAAAGACCAGGCGATGGCGCGCCGCGCTGAGGCTCTGCTGATTGGTCGGCGCATGGATCTGTGCCAGGGCTTCCCCGAGATCCGGAAGCTGTTCACGCTGCTTGAGGCCATCGGGCAGGGGATCGCCCCAGCCGCGGGCGGCTGCAATCACCGGGCGCATCAAGGTGCGGAGCCGTTCGGCCGTCAGCCCCTCCGTGAGGCCATAAACCGGCAGTAGGCGGCCGATCTGGTCGCTGCGCACCGCCGCACTGGGGCTCTCCAGGACCTCCATCAAGGGATCTTGAAACGCCGGTCCGTAGGGGGTCTGCTTGACCAGACCACTGATGGCCACCGTGGCCCCGGCGGGGTACTGGCGTTGCTGTGCCTTCAACCAGCCCGGGGAACTGAAGCGCTTACCGGCAAAAAACTTCGAGACCCGAATGCGGCCCGTGACATCCGCCAGCTGCAACTCCAGGATCGAGAGATTCGGATTGCGCGGACTCGTGAAGCTGTGGCTGCGCCGCACCGTGGCCACGATCGTCGCCGTGCTGCCGGGTTGCAGCGCGGCAATGCGCACCAAGTTCGCGTAGTCCAGGTAGTCGCGCGGGTAGTAGCGAATCAGATCGCGGGCCAGCCAGAGATCCAACGCGGCAAGCCGCTCCGCACTCTTGGGTCCCACGCCGCGGATCTGAGCCAGAGGGGTTTCCGGTCGGATCGCCTCAGCGCGAATCGCTTGTTCACGGATCCCCTCTGGGGCGCTGGAGCCTGCCCGCTGCTCTGGGGTCTCCAGCAGCCGCAACCGCGGAGGTGCGACGGGTCGAACGGGCTCGAGTGCGCGCTGCAGCTCATGCAAAAACTGGCGGCTACGGCGCACCAGGCTCTGGCGGCGGGACGGGCTGCAGTCCCCGTAGGCGGCGTAGGCGCTAGCAAGCTCCCGCAGAGCCTGGATGCGCCTCTCATCGAGACCATCGGGAGGTGCCGCCAGCTCTCGGGCCAGATAGTGGCTGAACTGCTCGCGGCGGCCCTGCAAATCGATGAAGCCGCGCTCAGCCTCCAGCTGCAGAGCCTGCTGCAGCGGGCGAATCCAAACCTGAACCGCTAGGTGCGGTCCGCCGCTGGGTTCGGGGGTGGAGAGCTGTCCTGGAACCACTGCTGTTCAGCTTCGAGGGCGCTGACCCTGCGCTGCCAGGTGCGGTAACGCTTGGCCATTGTGCGCAATGCGCGTCTGCGCTGCTCGAGGCGCTTGCGGCAGGTACGCAACTTGGGCTGTTCAAACTCCAGATCCTGACTGCGCAACAGCAGGGTCAGCACCTCCGTGGGAGGCAGGGCTTCCGGTGGCGGTGTCGAAAGGCTGATCGGCAGGGCCAGACGCAGCAGATTGGCCGGTGCCGGCAAGGCCTCCACCTGTGACTGCAAGGCTGCATCCAGCAGGCTGACGGGCAGGAGACCCTGGGCCAAACCCAGCCGCATCATCTCCACGTTCACCGCATGGGAGAGGTTGCGTAAGCGCAAGCGCAGGGCCCGCTCGAAATGCCCCCACCAGCGCAGTTGCAAGAGAGGGTCGCGGGGAATCTGCGGGGAGGTCACCGCCGCATCAAACGGCGGCCCCCAATCCGACAGGCCAATGGTTGAGCTCTCCTCATCGGAATCACCGCCCTCCGCAGCACTGGAGAGAGAGGGGTCGCCGGACAAGCGCTCTGCAGCAATCCCCTGAGCAGCCATCTCAAAAAGGCTCTGCATCAACGAGAGCTCCGCACTCTCGGAGGAGTCAGTGGCCTCAGGATTGCCGCTGAGCGCGGAGCTGCCGCTGAGCCGGGCGTCCGGCATGGCCTCGGGCGCCGACTCCTGGCGGTTGCTTGCGCTTAATCCGGGAACCCCGTTCTCAAACAGATCGGCGGCCAGGGGCAAATCGAGGCTGAGGCTGATCGAGCCTGCCGGGGGAGGCGCTACTGGAGCGGTTTCGGACGCTTCCTCGGGAACGGCTTCGGAAGCGGCTTCGGATGCTGCATCAGCGTCCCCAAGAAACGCGCTGAGGATCTGCTGCTGCTTCTTGAGTTGGCGGCGTTGCTCGCGGCGCTGATGTTGGGCGGCCAGGCCCATCAATTGCTCCACCGTCAGCAGGGAGCAGCAGCGATGCACCAACTGCTGCAGCCGCTGCTGGAAGGCCTGACGACGCTGGGCCGGCAATTGGTTGTAGCGATCTGGCACCACCTGAGTGGCCAGATGAAAACAGGCCTGCTGCACGCTGTGCAGCAGGCCATCACGCAAAACCTGGAGATAGAGAGCCAGATCGCGGTAGAGAGCCGGGCTCAGCTCCTCTTGCTGCTGAAGCAGCGCAAGGAGCTGACGCCTTGCCTCATCCAGGGACCGGGCGTTGAGATCCAAGGAGCGACTCGAAATCAGGCAGCCTGCATGGCGGCGACTTCAGCGGCGAAGTCCATCTTCTCGATCTCGATGCCTTCACCCAGGTTGAAGCGCACGAAGCGGCGAACCTGAATGTTCTCGCCCACCTTGCCCGAGATCTGTTTGACCAGCTCATCGACGGTCAAGGCACTGTCCTTGATGTAGGCCTGATCGAGCAGGGCCATCTCCTTGAGACGCTTGCCGATGCGGCCGGCGACGATCTTCTCCTTCATCTCCTCCTTCTTGCCGGCCAGGTCATCGCGACCCATCTCGATCTGCTTCTCGCGATCAGCGACCTCAGAAGGGATGTCCTCAACGCGCACGTAGTCGACGTTGGGGCATGCCGCGACCTGCATGGCCACGTTGCGCACCAGCTCCTGGAAGATCTCGCCGCGGGCCACGAAATCGGTCTCGCAGTTCACTTCCACCAGAACGCCCACGCGGGCGCCGGTGTGGATGTAGCTACCGATGGCACCTTCGGCAGCAGCACGACCAGCCTTCTTCTCAGCCGATGCGATGCCCTTTTGACGCAGCCATTCAACGGCCTTGTCCTTGTCGCCACTGGTCTCAGCCAGGGCCTTCTTGCAGTCCATCATCCCTGCGCCGGTCATGTCGCGCAGTTCTTTGACGAGCTTGGCGGAAATCTCAGCCATGGGGAGTTGAAGGGAAGCGTGGGGTTCGAAATCGAGACGTCAGCAACAACATCGAAGAGCCTCCCCTCAGGGAAGCTCTCGACACTGACGGGTTGGGGAGAGCGCGATCAGCCTTGGCCGTCGTCGTAGGCGCCCTGCTCGGAAGAGCCGTGGCGACCTTCGTTGATCGCATCAGCCAGGCGACCCAGCACCAACTGCACGGAACGCACCGCGTCGTCGTTGCAGGGGATGGGCACGTCGCAGAGGTCGGGATCGCAGTTGGTGTCGAGCATGGACACCAGGGGAATGTCGAGCTTGCGGGCCTCAAGCACGGCATTGGTTTCCCGGCGCTGATCCACCAGCACCACCACATCGGGCAGGCGGCGCATGTTCTTCAGGCCACCGAGGTACTTCTGCAGACGCTCGAGCTCACGGCGCAGCACAGCGGCTTCCTTCTTGGGACGCATCGCAATGGCGCCCGAGGACTCCATGCGCTCCAGGTCCTTGAGGCGATCAATCCGAGCGCGCATCGTGGTCCAGTTGGTGAGCATGCCGCCCAGCCAGCGCTGGTTCACGTAGGCAGCCCCGCAACGGGTGGCTTCGAGGGCGATCACCTCGGAGGCCTGCTTCTTGGTACCGACAAACAGGAAGCGCTTGCCGCTGCGAGCGGCAGTGCGGACCCACTTGTAGGCGTTGTTCATGCAAACCGCGGTTTGCACGAGGTCAATGATGTGAACACCGTTGCGCGCGCAATAGATGTAGCGCGACATCTTGGGGTTCCAACGACGGGTTTGGTGCCCAAAGTGGGCGCCCGCCTCCATCATTTCGGCGAGGGTGACAACAGCCATGGTTGAAAGGGGTTTCGGGTTCGCCTCCACCTGCCAGGGACCACAGCAACCAATCAGGCCCAAGGCCTAAAGGGCTGAAGCGATCACCCGAAACACGCAGGTGTGCGGGGTGAAAGTGCCTGCTGACACTACCAAACGGGCGGATCGCTCAGCGCAAGCCGGCCGCCTGGGCCTCGGCGTAAAGGGCCCGTACACCGATGCGATTCAGAGGCAAGCGCAGCAGCTCCATCGCCAGACCGGGTTTACCGCTGCGAATCAGCCAGGCCAGCAGGGGCCTGAGGCTGCGCTCATTGAGCAATCCACCCAGGGTCAACAGATCCCACAGGATCCGATGCAGCACGGTGAACTGAATGATGAAACGCACGCGGCGCGTGGGGTGCTTCCGGTAGAAGACCAGGCCCATCTTGGCCCGCTCTCCCTCCACCGCGATCAGCCTCGGCACCTGCTCCAGGCTCAGGGGCGGATGCCAGTGGTAGCCAACGGCCTGGGGGCAGCGCACCAGCACGACACCCATGCGGCGTAGGCGTTCACCGAGCTCCAGGTCCTCCCAGCCATAGAGGCGGAAGCGGGTGTCAAAGAGACCGCTGCTCTCCAGCACCTGACGATCAATCGCCACATTGCCCGTGGCGAAATACGCCCAGGAGAGGTCCCTCAACTTGTGGGGCTCACTGGTGGGATCGTCAAAGTTGGCCGTGTTGATCACCGCCCCATAGGTGAAGCAGAGACGATCCCCGCGCTGCTGCCAGCTCTGTTCCAACTGACGTGCGTGGCTCAACAGGAAGGTCTCAGTGACCACCAGATCGCTGTCGATGAAGACGATCACATCGCCCTGGGCATGTTCCACGCCGCGATTGCGGCCTTCCGCCGGACCGCCGTGGTCCTGTTGCACCAGGCGCACATGGGGGAAGTCCGCGGCATGGTTCCGCAGCCAGCTCACCGTCTCGTCGGTGGATCCGTCATCCACCACCACCACCTCATAGGCCCTGATCGGAGCCTCCAAACGCTGCTGCTCAAGGGCCCGCAGGCACTTCTTGAGAATCGGCAGGCGGTTGTAGGTGGGAATGACGACGCTGAGGAACATGGCCAGGTCGACGGAGGAATGAAGACTGAGGAATGAAACCGGTGGAATGAAACCGGTGGAATGAAACCGATGTGATGGTCAAAAAAAGGGGATCCCGAGGGATCCCCACAGTTGTGAAGCCTGAAGAGCAGGCGATCAGTCAGCAGCGCCGCCGTTGTTGGCCGTTCCGGTCACGCCGTTGCCAGCGCCCTCACCACGGCCGTCGTTGCGGAGCTTGCGCTTCTTGAACTTGCGGGCGTAGGCGCGGTTGCGCTCTTGCTTTTCCTTCTTGAGGTTGCGGCGTTTGGCCATCGAAACGGCTGATTCTTTTGGGAGAACTTCCACACTACTGAATGGCCTTAATGGCTGGGTGTCAGCGAAGGTCGCTGGGCCTCCATCAAATGGCCATCTTCCATACGCACCAGGCGATCTGCGATGTCGAGAATGCGGGGGTCATGGGTGACCATCAGCACCGCACAGCCCTGTTCCCGGGCCAAGCGGCGCAGCAACTCCACCACCTCGCGGCCCGTCTGGGAATCCAGGGCGGCCGTTGGTTCATCGGCCAGCAAGAGGCGCGGATGGGCCGCGAGAGCCCGGGCGATCGCGACCCGTTGCTTCTGACCACCGGAGAGATCGTGGGGCAACTTGTGCAATTCGTCGCCCAGCCCCACAGCGCGCAACCATTCGCGGGCCTGATCGCGGCGGGCCCGGTAACCGAGGTCCGGCAGCAAATCGGAGCCCATCTGGACGTTTTGCTCCGCCGTCAGGCAGCGCAGCAGGTTGTGGCCCTGAAAAATCATGCCGATGGAACGGCGCAGCCGTTGGCGCTCTCGCCTGCCGGCGCCGGCCAACTCGTGGCCCAGCACCTGCACCGATCCGTGCTGCACCGAACGCAGGGCACCCACCAAGGTCAGCAAGGTGGTCTTGCCGCAACCGGAAGGCCCCGTGAGCAGCACCACTTCACCGGCAGCGACCCGCAGATCGACTCCCTGCAACACCTGACGGCGCATGCTGCCCGTGCCATACCAGTGGCAGAGGTCCTTCAGTTCAATCGCAGCTGCTGCGGCCATCGCCCTAGAAAATCTCCGCCGGATCGGCATCAGCCAGTCGGCGCATGGCCAGCGCGGCTGAGGCCATGCACATCACCAAAATCATGCTGAACACCGTCACAGCCCTGGTGGTGTCCATGAACACCGGCAACTGCGTGGCGCTGCGCACCAGCCAGTAGAGGCCCTGCCCGGCGGCATAGGCCGGCAGGTAGCCGAAGGCCGCCAGCAGCAGGCCTTCGCGGGCCACCACCCCCAGCAGGCTGATCAGCTTGTAGCCCATGGCCATCAAGGTGGCGTACTCCGGCAGGTGGTCGCTGACGTCCGAATAGAGCACCTGGTAAACGATGACGCAGCCCACCACGAAGCCCATGGCGGCTCCCAGGGTGAAGATGAAGCCGATCGAGGTGCTGGTACGCCAGTAGTTCTGCTCGAAGTCGATGAAACCTTGCTTGGTCAGCACGGTCACATCACTGGGCAACTGCGCCTGAAGCCGCTGCGCCACGGCGGCGGGATCGCTCCCAGGCTTCAGACGAATCAAGCCCACCTCGATGCTTCCGGGGGGGGTGTTCGGCAGCAGCTCCAGGTAGGTCTCACTACTGGTGAGCAGGTTTCCATCGGCGCCAAAGGAGGTGCCGAGTCCCACCAAGCCGGCAACCCGGACCCGTTTACCCGCGATCTCGCTTTCGACGGTGCGCCCGGCTTTGAACCATGGGGCCACCGGCCCGAACTCAGGCCTGGATTGCTCGTCAAACAGCACCCGCCCCTTCTGGGTCAGCAGACGTGCCTTGGGGGCCAGGCTGGGATCGGTGAAGAGGGGGTCGTTGGGCTCAAAGCCCAGGGTCAAAATCGAGCGGGTCCCGCGGGTCTCGGGATTGCGCCAGAGCAACAGATTCCAGTGAACCGGGGTAATGCCCTCGACTTCCGGCGCCGCCATGGCCTGGACGAGACGACGCTTGGGGAAGCCCGCCATGCTCACCGAGCTGGTGGAACGGGGGCTGATCAGCACCAGATCGGCATCGAACAGGCGATGGATCGTGACGCTCGCATCGAAGAGTCCATCGCGGAACCCCAGCTGCATGAACATCAAGATGCCCGCAAAGCTGATGCCCGCCAAAGCCACCGCCAGACGTACCGGCTGACGCGTGAGCAACAGCAGCGCCAGCGGTATCCGGCGGGACTGCCACCAACCCAGCAGACGCTGCTGCAGGCTCACGGCTGAAAGCGAGCAATGATCTTCAGACCAGCCAGGTTGGCGACCCTGGAAGCCTCGGCGGGATCCAGCGCGAGACGCACCTCCACGACGCGGGCATCGGCATCACCGGTGGGATCGGTCGAGAGCAGTGCGCGCTGCCGCACCTGCGGAGAAATCCTGAGAACACGGGCGTTCAAGCTGCCGCTGAAGCCACCGTTCTCGCTGACCAGGGTCACCCGCTGACCAGGCTTCACGCGGTTGATGTCGCTCTCGTAGACCTCAGCCACAGCTTCCATCTGATCGCCTGCGCCGAGCTCCAGGACGCCGTCGCTGCCGGGACGTTCGCCGACGCGGCTATGGATCTTCAAGACCAGGCCATCAAAAGGAGCCTTGAGCTCGCTGTAGCGAAGATCCACCTGCAGGCCTTGGCGCTGGGCAAGGGCCTCCCGCAGCAACCCCTCCAGCTTGACCAGTTCATCGCGCTTCTCCTCCAGCAGCACCATCGCGGCTGCTCCGGAGTTGGCAGCGCTCTGGTAGCGCTCCACCTCCCGCTTCTGCAGGCGGATCTGAATCTTCAGGGTGTTGATGCGTGCCGCGACGGCATTCAGATCGGCCAACAACGCTGGTCGGTTGTCAAAGGTCGCCAGCACTTGACCTTGCTTGACTCGGTCACCCTCTTCGACAAGCAGGTCGCTGATGCGTGGGCTGCCGCCCATCTCCCCGCTGGGTGCGGCCATGCGTCTGACATCACCGGCCGGCTCCAGGCGCCCCAACGCGGAGACCGCTTCAATGCGGGGCTGAACCACGGGCGCAACCGGCTTCGGGGCAGGCTTTTGCAGACCGCGAACCCCGGCAATCAAGGCAGCGAGGGCTACAGCGACGCCACCGGCCGTGATCCAGGGCTTGCGCTTGAGGGCCTCAAGCATCAGGCCAAGGGCAGGGGATCGTCGAAGAGCAAGTCCTCGATGTAGCGATCGGCCCACTCGGGGTTGAAGGCTTTTTCGAGCACCCGCCGTGTTTTGTCGTTGCGCTTCTGCTGCTGGCAATAGGAAAGCTGACCCTGATGACGTCTCACCGTATCGGGGTGGTCGATCGGCTGAGGTTCAGCGCTGCGGCAAGCCTCCGCCAACGCAGCTAGAAAATCCGAGACCACGGCAATAAACGCCTCCTCCTCTGCGGCGTCCGCGGGACGGACAAAGCGCACGTAGGGAGAAAAGATCGTTCCCCACTCCGGCAGTTCCCGTTCCTGGGAGAACTGACGCACAGGCAGGGCATCCAGCAGACGGGTCACCGCCTCCGGCAGGGCTCCAGTGACGGGAGAAAGGTCAACGATCGCGGCGGAAACCACACCGCGTCCCGCCACGATGTCGGCTCCGAACACCGGCAGGTCGTACTGGGGATCGGGGAAGAAGACGCAGTGGAGGATCTGCAAGCCAGCACCGAGCCGCGCAGTCTCCAGATGGAGTTTGCGCAGGCCGCGGCAACGGCGCAGCTCATTGCGGATGAAGAGGTCTTCGCCGTCGAGGCTGCCACTGATCGCCTCGAGCTCCGGATCGACGGCCAGGGGCTCGAGATCAGGCAGGGTCTGCCACTGCTGGCGAATCCGATCGGCCAGGGCATCGACGAGGGGGTGGATTCCCAATGCTGGAGAGCTCATCGATGAGGCGGACAAGGCGCAGGGGCGATCCTGCCAGCAGAATGGCGGGACGAACGAGCCGCGAACCCGTTGCCCGGATTGACCACAGCCGCGCTGCCGGAGCCGCAGCGAGCTCAGCTGTCCAACGGAGCCGCGACGGTGCAGCTGGATCTTCCCGACGCTCCGGTGGTCTGCCTGGACTTCTGGTGCAAAGCCGGTAGCGGCTACGAAGGCACGCAGGAGTCCGGGCTGGCCCATTTCCTCGAACACATGGTGTTCAAGGGCAGCGAGCGGTTAGAGGCCGGTGAATTTGATCTGCGCATCGAAGCGCTCGGGGGCAACAGCAATGCCGCCACGGGCTTCGATGATGTCCACTATCACGTCCTCGTGCCCCCAGCGGCGGCTGCCGAATCCCTGGACCTGCTGCTGGATCTGGTGCTGCGGCCGCGGCTCGATGCCGCTGATTTCCAGATGGAGCGGCAGGTGGTGCTCGAGGAGCTCGCCCAAAGCGAAGACCAACCCGAAGAGGTGGCCTTTCAACAACTGCTGCGCCTGAGCTGTCTGGACCACGCCTACGGCAAGCCGATCCTGGGGGAGCGCGACGCGTTGCTCCGCCACAACCCTGCCTCGATGGCCGCCTTCCATCAGCGCAGCTACCGATCGGATCGCTGTTGTCTTTCCATCGCTGGAGCGCTGCAACAGCTGGATCTGAGCGCGCAACTGGAGGACTCGCCCTTGGCCGAGCTCAAGCCCGCCAGCGACAACACCAGCCCCAGGCCGCTGAACCTGCAGGCCGGGGAGCATCGGCTGGAACTCCAGCGGCTCGAATCGGCCCGGCTGTTGATGGCTTGGCAGTTGCCCAGTGCTGCCGACCAGCAGATGGTCCTGGGGGGCGATCTGCTGACCACCCTGCTGGCGGAGGGTCGCCGCAGTCGGCTGGTGGAGCGGCTGCGCGAACAACTGCGGCTGGTGGAGAGCATTGACCTCGATTTGAACGTGCTCGAGTCGGGCTGCCTGGTGCTGCTGGAGGCGGTCTGCGACGCCGAGCAGCTGCCCTCGGTCAAGCGGGAAGTGCGCGCTGTTCTCGAGGAGCTGCAGCAGCAGATGCCGAGCAACGCCGAGCTTGATCGCGCCAAGCGCCTCGTGGGCAACGGCTATCGCTTCAGCCTCGAAGCGCCCGGCGGCGTCGCCGCGATGGTGGGCAACAGTTGCCTCTGGGGCCGGCACCACAACCTCCAAGCACCCCTGGATTGGCTGGAGGGTTGGACCTGTGAGCGCCTCTCCCGGGAGCTCATTCCGCTCTTGAGCCCTGAACGAGCTTTCGCTCTGGAGGCTGTCCCCGCGTGAGCGCGCCCTTGATCGAGCAACGGGAACTTCCCGGGGGCTGTCCCCTGTGGCTGATCCATCGGCCCCGGCCCGCCATCCTGTCGGCCAAGCTCTGGATGCGCGGTGGCAGCAGCGCCGACCCGGCCGGCCAGCGCGGCGCGGCTCAACTGCTGGCGGGCCTCCTCAGCCGTGGATGCGGTGAGCTCAGCGGTGAAGCTCTTGCCGATCTCGTGGAGGGCCGAGGGGCCGGGTTGCGCTGCGAGGCCTCCGAGGACGGCACCCTGCTGAGCCTGAAGTGCGCCAGCGAGGATGCTCCCTTGCTGCTGCCGTTGCTGTTGCAGATGGTCTCCTCCCCCTGGCTGGTGGAGGACCAACTGAGCCTGGAGCGTCAGCTCAATCTCCAGACCCTGCAACGCCAACGGGAAGATCCCTTCCAGGTCGCCCACGACCAACTCCGCGCTCAGCTCTATGGGCAGGGGCCCTACGGCCACGACCCCCTCGGAGTCGAGTCCGAGCTGGAGGGCATCGAGCGCAGCTGCCTGCAAGAGCTAGCTACCCAGCTGGGCAAACAGGGCGCTGTGATGGTGCTGGCGGGTGACATCCCCAAGCAGGTCGATGCGCTGCTGCTTCAGGGACTCCAGGAACAACCATGGATCGCGGCGGCGCCACCGCGATGCCCGGGGCCCGCGGGACTCCACCAAGCCAGCCTGCAAACGAGCCTCGATGAGACCGAGCAGCTGGTGATGATGCTCGGGACCACCACAGCTCCGCTCGGATCAAGGGAGGCCCTGGCGCTGCGGCTTCTCCACTGCCACTTGGGCATCGGCATGTCGAGCCGCCTGTTCATCGCCCTGCGAGAAGAACACGGCCTCGCCTATGACGTTGGGGTGCACTATCCGGCGCGGTTGGGAGATGCGCCCTTCGTGTTTCACCTCTCAAGCTCCAGTGATCGCGCCGAAGAAGCGAGCGAAGAGCTGCTGAATGAATGGCTCCGGCTGCTCGAGACGCCACTCGAGCAAGAACAGCTGGACTTGGCCCTCGCGAAATTCCGCGGGCAGGAAGCCCTGGGCCGCCAGACCGGCAGTCAAATCGCGGATCGCCATGCCTTGGTCCTGGGCCATGGACTCCCCTTTGATTTTGCCGATCAAAGCCTCAGAGACGCGGCAGCGCTCAGCCCAGCGGATCTGCATTCAGCCGCGCAATCGCTGCTCCAGAACCCCTGCTTCAGCCTCTGCGGACCAGCCCCGGCCCTCGCCGCAGCCGAAGCGGTGTGGAGCCGTCACCCACTTAATCGCTGAGCTCCTCGTCCACCGCCAGGAGCTGCTGGCTCTCAAAGAGAAAGCTGCCGCGGCGGAAGCGTACGGCGACCTGTTCGAGGGCCTTGAGCGCGACCACCTGACCAACCTCACCGGCGTCCACCAGATCCGGTGGACGCAGCATGGACATGGCGTCTGCGGTCTTGAGATAGGTCGGCTGATCCCTCAACCTGACGCGGGTTCCAACGGGAAAGGCAGGGGACATGGCAGCAGCAAAAACCGACCCGCTGGGGTTGCAGAGCAGTCACTCTCCTGCAGGATGGTCCCACTGTGAAGCCTGCCGTGCGCGCCCTAGCCAACTGGAGTGGTGCTCTTGCGGGATTGCTCTTGATGATTTGCGGCGGTCTGATCCAGGGCGCTTTGCCGTGGTTTGGATCAGCGGGATTTGAGACGCTGACCCTGCCGAGCTTGCAGGTGCCCGCCCTGCTCTTCACCGCGCTGGTCTGCGGACCAAGAGCGGCGATGCTCTCGGGTGTGGCCTACATCAGCATTGGTCTGTTCCAGCTTCCCGTGTTCCAAGGGGGCGGCGGCCTGAACTATTTGCTGGATCCCGGCTTTGGCTACATCGCTGGCTTTCTGCCCGCCGCCTGGCTCACCGGCCGACTGGCGCGGCAGCCCGGGATGGACGATCTGTTGAGCCTCGCCGGCAGTTGCATCCTCGGGCTGCTGGTGCTGCAGGGGTGCGGCCTGGCCAATCTCTTGCTTGGCGGTCTGGTACGGCGTTGGGGCGGTGAACTGCCGCAGCTGGTGCTGAGCTACAGCCTGCTTCCGCTCGTTCCACAGCTCGTGCTGTGCTGCGGGGTTGCCGTGCTGGCCTTGCCCGCGCGGCGCATCTTGATGGTGGAGCGCTGATGTCGCCGGCCTATCTGGTGGCGATCGTCGTTGTGCTCCTGGATCAATGGAGTAAGGCTTGGGCGCTCGAGCACCTCAGCGGGGCCGGTGTCGTGCCGCTGCTGCCAGGACTGGTGCAGCAGCGCCTTGTCTTCAACACCGGTGCTGCCTTCAGCTTGATGGAGGGCAATGCCCTGTTACTGGGCCTGGTCAGCATGGCCGTGGCCGGGGCCCTGGTGTTCTGGATTCAGACCAGTGGCCCACTGCGGCGCCTGCAGTGGTTCGGGCTTGGCCTGCTGCTCGGTGGTGCCATCGGCAACGGCCTGGACCGTTGGCGTTTAGGCAGCGTGATCGACTTCCTGGAGTTCGTTCCGATCAGCTTCCCGGTCTTCAACGCCGCCGATGTGGCGATCAATCTGGCTGTGGTTTGCCTGCTGGGCGACCTGTTGCAGCAACAGATCAGGCCATTGCGCTGAGGCCTTCACGCGAGATCATCCAGGGAGCGGAAGGCCTCCATGAAACCCCCTGGTCGGCTCTGGCTCTGGTCGGGAGTGGCCCTGCTGGTGCTGGTGGTGTTCACCGCCGTACTCCAGGCGATCAACAACCTGCTCTGGCAACTGAGCTACCTCCTGCCCGCCTGGCTGGTGGGTCCCGTGACGCTGCTGCTCTTTGGCGGTGGGGCCCTGGTCCTGGCCCGCTTTGCCTGGCCCTGGTTCGTGGCCTGGCGGCGCGGCAAAGACCAGCCTCAAGCCACCGTGAGCGAGGCACCCAGCAACCGCCAGGAAGCAGCCCAGAAAAACCTTCAGGCGATTGACGCCTTGCTGGAGCGCATCCGCGATGAGGTGCAGCGGGAGGCGTTGCGGCAAGAACGGCAACGGGTCGCCGAGGAATTGGAGCGTGGCGATCTGGTGGTCGTGGTCTTCGGCACAGGGTCAGCGGGCAAAACCTCGCTGATTCGCGCGCTGCTCAAGGACGTCGTCGGCGAGGTCGGGGCGGCCATGGGCTCGACGGCCACCACCAACAGCTACCGGTTGCGGCTGCGCAACCTCCAGCGCGGTCTGCGCCTGGTGGATACCCCAGGGATCTTGGAGGCCGGCGAAGAAGGACAACGACGGGAGCAAATCGCCCGCGATCAAGCCGCCAATGCCGACTTGCTCCTCTTGGTGGTGGACGGGGATCTACGGGCTGCCGAAGCCGAGGTGTTCAATGCCCTGGCCAGCCTCGGCAAGCGCCTGCTGCTGGTGCTGAACAAATGTGATCTGCGCGGAGAAGAGGAGGAAAAACGCCTGCTCCAGCTGCTGCGCCGCCGCAGCCAGGGGCGCCTTGCCCCTGAGGATGTGCTGGCCAGCAGCGCGGCGCCGCAATCGGTGCCCATGCCTGGCGGTCAACCGCTGCAGCCGCCGCCGGAGATCGATGCCCTGTTGCGACGCATCGCCCAGGTGCTCCACAGCGATGGAGAGGAGTTGATCGCCGACAACATCCTGTTGCAGAGCCGGCGACTGAGTGATGCCGGTCGACGACTGCTGAGTGATCAGCGCCAGACTGACGCTGAATCCGTCGTGGATCGCTACAGCTGGATCAGTGCCGGCGTGCTGATGGCAACGCCGTTACCTGTCGTGGACCTGCTGGGGGCTGCGGCGGTCAATGCCCAGATGGTCGTTGAGATCGGTCGGATCTATGGCGTGAGCCTCTCGCGGCAATCGGCCCAGGACCTGGCGGTCTCCGTAGGACGCACCCTCGCCAGCCTTGGCGTGATCAAAGGAGGACTGAGCGTGATCAGCGCAGCCCTGAGCTTGAACCTGCCGGCCCTACTGGTGAGTCGCGCGGTTCAGGCCGTGGGAGCCGGATGGCTCACCCGGGTCGCAGGGCTGAGCTTCATCACCTACTTCCAGCAGGACCAGGACTGGGGTGATGGCGGCATTCAGGATGTGGTGCAACGCCAGTACGACCTGAACCGGCGGGAGTCCGCGCTCAAAGAGTTTCTGGCCGCAGCCCTCAGCCGCGTGGTGGAACCGCTGCAGCGTCAGCAGAAGCAGGGGCAACTGCCGCCACGTCCTGGGAAGGGCTGAGGAGACCCAGGGCTTCAGGTGGCGGAGGCTGCAGCGGTCCGCGCAGATCCAGAACCGTGATCAAGGCCAGGTAGGCGATCCCAATCGCGATCGAGATAGCGCCGGTCACGATCGCAACCCAACGGCCGCGGGGGGAGGGTTCAGACATCGTCGAAATCAGGGCCGAGGGCTTTGAGGGATTGGCGCACGACGGCGACCAGAGTGCGCAGCTGTTCGGGTCCCGTGTGGGGATTGCCCAGGACCGCCTTGAGGTGATGGCGGCCGCCGTAGAGGGGGCGCGAGAGCATCAGCCCCGACTCCAGCAAGCGTTGACGGGTCAACAGGGACCACTGCTCGCAGGCCTCAGCGGAGAGCCCGCGGGGCGTGAAGGCGATCAGGTGCAGTGGACCGCTGCGGAACTCGAGCGGTAACGCCGAGAGCTGCTCCTGCAGGCTGACCCTGCGGGCGATGGCGGCGCTGAGGAGCTCATCGATGCCACGTTCACCAAGTTGCCGCAGGCCGAGCCAAAGCTTGAGCACCTCGGCAGGGCGAGTGCCCTGCAACCCACACTCACCGCCATGGGCGTGGGCCCAACTGGGCTCCATGTAAGGCAAGCCCGTGCCGAAGCAGGAGGCCAACAGCTGGGGTTGCTTGAGCAGCAGCAGCGAGGACGTCTTGGTGATCCCCAGCAGCTTCTGCGGATTAACGGTGAGCGAATCAGCCAGGTGGAGCTCCTCGAGCAAATGGCGATGACCCTCGCTCAGGGCAAAGACCGCACCGATGGCACCATCCACGTGCAACCAGCTGCCCTGCTCCCGGCACTGGGAGGCGATGGCCGCGATCGGATCGATCGCCCCGCGGACGGTCGTGCCGGCTGTGGCCACCACGGCGAGGACAGGAATCGCTGCTGCCTTGGCACGCTCGAAGGCCATGGCGAGGGCAGCTGGATCAAGCCGGCCCTCGCCATCGACAGCAATGGTCTCCAGGGCCGTTGGGGGAAGGCCCATGACCGCCATGGCTTTGCCGATGGAGACATGGGCATCGGCGCTGCAGAACACGCGAAGGTTCTGACTGAAGGCCAACCCAGCGCGATGGCGCGCCACCACCAGAGCCATCAGATTGCTGAGGGTGCCCCCGCTGGCGGCGACTCCCCCGGAGCCCGGACCCAGGCCCAGGGCCTCGGCCATCCAGGCCGTCAAGCTGCGCTCCAGCCTGGAGAGGCTTGGGGAGAGTTCCTCAGCCAACAGGTTGTTGTTGAGGCCAGCGCAGATCAAGTCGGCGGCCACCGAGGCCGTCAACGGAGGTGGATCGAGGTGGGCCAGGGCCCCGGGGTGGACGGGGTTGTAAGCCCCCTCCATGACCAACTGCAGATCATCCAGCAGGGCCTCGATGGGGAGGCCATCAGGGGCCGGGGCGACTTCAGGAAGAACGCTCAACAGTGGCAGGGGCGAGCGCTCAGCTGAAGTGCCCCACCACTGGCAGAGACGCTCACTGGCCTGCTGCAGGAAGGCGAGCAGCTGAGGATCGACCCCATCGGGGTCCGGGAAGCACGCCAAGGCATGGCGCTTCGGGTCGCTGGGAGCAGCGTGAGCCAACGACCCGGAAAGAACAGCTGTCATTGTCCCGCTTGGCCGCCCCCCACGGAGGGATGGCATTGTGCTGATAGCCCTGCGGCCCGGCCCTGAAAGCGTTGCAACCCCTCAGCGACGACGCCCAGCAGCTGTGGATGCATCGTCTGCTGCGCCTGGCGGAGGTCTGCGGTCAACGGGGGGAAGTCCCCGTGGCGGCGGTCGTTCTCGATCAGCACGGGCGCGCGGTGGGCTGGGGGAGCAACCGACGCCAACGGGACCAGAAACCGCTCGCCCATGCCGAGCTGCTGGCCGTGGATCAGGCGGCGCGCTTGCGGGGGGATTGGCGGATGAACGACTGCACCCTGCTGGTGACCCTCGAGCCTTGCCCGATGTGTGCAGGAGCACTGGTGCAAGCGCGCGTCGGTCGTGTGGTCTTTGGTGCGCCAGACCCCAAGCGAGGCGCGCTGGGGGGATGTCTGAACCTCGCCAACGATCCGAGCGCCCACCACCACATGGACGTGGTGGCGGGTGTTCTTGAGGAAGACTGCCGTCAACAGCTCGCGCTGTGGTTCAAGCGACGGCGGCAGCAACTGCGGGAGCAGCGCTGCGGAACGCCGGGAGCTCCTGCTCCAACAGATTGAGCAGCAGGTCGACGTTGTCTTCGCGGCTGTTGTAGCCCATCAGACCGATGCGCCAGACCTTGCCGGCAAGGGCGCCGAGGCCGCCACCGACCTCAATGCCGTGCTTGTTGAGCAGGTGGAGGCTGAAGGCCTTGCCATCAACGCCCTCGGGGATGCGGACCGTGGTGAGGGTGGGCAGGCGCAGGGCGCTGGGCACATGCAGCTCAAGGCCCAGCCGCTCAAGACCAGTCCAGAGCCGCTCGGCGTTGCGACGATGGCGCGCCCAAACATTCTCAAGGCCCTCTTCCGCAATCAGACGGAGGGCTTCGCGCATGCCGAAGTTCATATTCACCGGTGCCGTGTGGTGATAGACCCGGTCACTGCCCCAGTACTGGTTCAGCAGGCTCACATCGAGGTACCAGTTCGGAACCTTTCCGGTGCGTGCCATCAGCTTGGCCTCAGCCCGAGGACCCATGGAGAAGGGACCCAGGCCCGGAGGGCAGCTCAGACCCTTCTGGCTGCAGCTGTAGGCCAGATCCACCTTCCACTCATCGAGGTAGAGCGGAACCGCACCGAGGGAGGTGACGGTGTCGAGCAGCAGGAGGCAATCGTGCTGACGGCAGAGCTCACCGATGCCCTCCATGGGCTGACAGACGCCCGTGGAGGTCTCGGCGTGAACGATCGCAAGCACCTTCGGCTTGTGCTGCTTGAGGCCTGCCTCGATCTCCTCGAGCGTGAAAGCCTCACCCCAGGGCTTCTCGATGGTCTGAACGTTGGCGCGGTAACGACCGGCCATGTCCTGGAGCCGGAGACCGAAATAACCCTTGACCGCCACGAGCACCGTGTCACCGGGCTCCACAACGTTGGCGATGGTGGCTTCCATGGCCGCAGAACCCGTGCCGCTCATCGGCAGGGTGAGGCGGTTATCGGTCTGCCAGGTGTAGCGGAGCAGCTCCTGGACCTCACCCATCAGGGCGACGTACAGCGGATCGAGGTGCCCAATCGGGGAACGACTCAGCGCTTCGAGCACCGTGGGATGGGCGTTCGAGGGGCCAGGTCCCAGCAGAAGCCGTTCCGGCGTATCGATCGGGGCAAGGGAGAGCCGATGGCGATCGGACACGGTCGCTGGGGTGGGAGCCAAGGCCTGGGTGGGGGCTGGGTGAAGTGAGACTAAACAGTCGCAGTGGCGTTCAAGCGGGCAAGCCGGCCTGACGGATCAGCGAGCACGCACGTTGGTGTCAGCCAAACCGCGGCAGAGGTGGTCGAAGGGTGCGCGCACCACCGCATTGATGGCGTCTGCGCTGGCGACACCGGCATCCAGCAACTTCTCGCAGACCACATCGGCCATCAGGGCGATGCTGCGAACGGTGGGGCCAGTCGGGACACCCAGGCTCTTGTAGGTGTCATCAAGACCATTCAGCACCCGCTCGTTCAGGATCGTGCTGTCATCGGCCACCAGGGCGTAGCTGGCGTAACGCAGGAAATAGTCCATGTCGCGCAGGCAGGCAGCCCAGCGACGGGTGGTGTA
>JBMSIW010000007.1:0-31936 GCA_049418265.1 Vulcanococcus sp. | reverse complement strand
CGGCCCCTGCAAGTCCACCTTCCGGTTCGCTCGCAGCTCATAACCATAACACCAATCCCCCAAACGGTGTCAAGCGCTGCCGACAAGGGCGTCAGCCCAGGGTTGAAAACGGGCCAAGGTCTCCAGGTCCCGCGCGGCCAGCACTGGGAAATTGGCCTCACTGAGGTCTTCACCGGACTGGAGCAGCGCCGGATCTCTCTGGAGCCAGTTGATCGGGCAGTTGAGCTCCTGGAGCACGAGCCAAGCCGCCGCCAAGTCCCAGATCTTCGGTGTGGCTTCGAGGGCCGAGATGGTTTGCCCCATGGCCACACTGACCAAATTGAGGCTTGCGACCCCCAACAGCCGAATCTTGCCCGGGAAGCGCTGGTTAGGCAGTTTCTGCAGCACCCCAATGGAGCGGCTGCACAACGAAGCACAGCCCGCGACCTGGTTATGGGCTGATGGCGGCTGCAGCTTCTTCTGCTTGCGCCATGCCCCTGCTCCCCGTACGGCCACGATCCGCTGGCGCAAGGGAGGGACATCCAGAACACCCAGCACCGGCACACCGTTTTCAAAGCGGGCCAGGGAAATCGCCCAATAGGGAATGCCTGCCGCGAAATTCGTGGTCCCATCAAGGGGATCCACCACCCAGTAGGCCTCGCTGGTGGGAACCCGTTGACTGCCCTCTTCGCTCAACACCCCTTCGCCGGGATACAGACGCGCCAATCCCTCCACCAAGGTGGCATCACTCCAGCGATCGCAAGCCGTGATCAAGCTGCCATCGGGCTTGGCTTCCGAATCCAGCTGGCCAAAGTCCTGCAGTTGCCTCGCTGCCACCTGATCGAGCAGTGCCCCCAGCTGGTCCAATCCCTGGGGCATGGGCATGGAGGTCATCGTCATCCGAGCTCCGCGGCAAGAACACGATCAAGGCCTGTGCTGGTGTCCGCCTTGAACTGCTTCAGGCTCACCTTGCTCAACAGCACCAGCGCCAACACCGCAACGGCGGCTTCCAGCGACAACACCAAGGCGTAGGGGAGATAGGCATCAGCACCGGGACTCAGCGAGCGCGCCAAATCCAACAACCCTCCGCCGAGCACCTTGCCCAAGGCACGGGAGTAGGCCTGCGCCAATCCCCAAACCCCCACGAAGGTGCCAGCCACTTCCGGCAAGGTGAGATCCAGCATCAAGACCAAGGTGGCATTGGTGCCAATCCCTGTGGCCAGACCAAACAAAAACAGCACGATCCGCAAAGCATTCGGCTCGGCGCTGAGTCCCACCAGCACCAGCAGCAGCAAGGCCCCCAAGATCAGCTGACAGCCCAAGCGAGCCGCCGCAAATTTGCCCAGCCACGGCACCAACCACAGGCCAGCCACCAGCAACCCCAGCAAGGTGCCCACACCCCAGATGGCGCTCAGGCCAGCCGTCGCCGCAATCGGTAAGCCAAACACCTCTGCCCCGTAGCTCTCCAGGATTGGATCCTGCAAAAACACCGCCAAGGTGAACGCCAGCAGGAAGCAGAAGAACACCAGGACCTGACGGCTGCAGGTGATCAGCTTCCAGGCTGCCGCCAACGTGATCGCGTCCTCCCGATCCTCCGCACGGCTCAGTCCCCGCCGCTGCCCCTTGGGCTCGATGCCCCAGGTGGCAAACAACGTGAGCGCAAAAACAACTCCGGCCACTCGGCTCATGAAGCCCAGCAAGACGGGCTCCAGGACGGCTGGATCGCTCACCCCATCGAGGCCCTTCAGGCAGAGGCTCGTTGCGATGGCACCCGCCACGATCCCCACCGTGAGCAGGCACCAGATCAGCCCCACAGCCCGAGGCCTCTCCTGCTCATCGGTCAGATCAATCACCAGCGCCAGATAGGGCGTGGTCGCTAGGGACACCGCCAGGCCGTAACAAGCCACCACCCCGCACAGAGCCGCAATCCCTGCGGTGATCGCGCTTGCCTGAGACGAGGCAAAGGCCGCATGCAACCTGAAAATGAGCGGGATCAGCAGGACCGCGAGGCTGCAAAAGATCGCTGAGCCCAGCCAGATGTAGGGGGTGCGATGGCGCCCCCCCCAGGGCCTGGCATCCGAGAGCTGGCCAAACAAGATCCGAGCAGGCGCCACCAATTGCTCAAGCGCCAAGGCTCCGCCCACCAACAAGCCGGGGAAGCCCAGTTCAGTCAGCATCACTCGGTTGAGCATGCCGACGAAGATCACCGCCAGACAGCCCAGGCAACCTTGAAACAGGCCCAGGCGAATCAGACGGGGTAAAGGAAGAGACAGCTGCAGTCGTTCAGCTGATTTCGAAGGTTACGTGGACTGCCCCTCAGGACGCGCCGTTGAGGGGATTCGAGACCTGACAAGCGGCCGGCAGGGGCTCGGGAGGAACCGGCACCGCCTCATCACCGGCCTTTGGCTTCACCGAGCTGAGAGCCGGTGGCTTGCAGACCGCGATCTGATCGAGGCCCGTGCGGCGGCGCAGAAGGGCCAGGTTGTCGTTGTACTCGCGCAGGGAGTTGGCATAGGACTCCTCGGCCTGGGTCAGGTCTCGCTGGTTGTCCACCACTTCCCGCTGGGTCGTGACACCAGCCTGGAAGCGCAAGCGAGCCAGCCGCAGGGACTCACGGGCCGACAGCACTTCGCGGGAGGACGTCTGGATGTTCCGGTTGGAGGAGCGCAGGCGGTTGAAACTCTCTTCCACCTCGAAGCGCACCCGGTCGCGGGTATCTGCGAAGCGGAACGCGTTTTCCTCCGCCTGCTGCTTGGCCTGGCGGTACTGGGCCCGGGCACGGCCGCCATCAAGGATTGACCAGCGCAGGTTCAAGCCGATCGTGTTGTCCGTGGCCCAGGTCTGACCTGCCTCGATTCCATCGCCCCCGGGCACGTTGTTGATTGGATTGTTCTTGTTGAGACCGGCGTAACCAAAGGTGCGTCCGGTCACAAAGTTGTTGACGATGCTCAAGAAGGGCTGAACCGCACCCAACGAGGCATTGGCATTGCTGTTGGAGACGGAAATCGACAGAAGCGCGTTATCGAGCTCTTCGCGGAAGGCGTAGGCCGCCACGATGCTCTCCTGCAGAGAGGGCATCCAGACCCCGATGGGACGCGAGGGCTCTTTTGCGGTCGGGGTGATGTTCTGCGGCAGATCCAGCAACCGGGCCAGATCGCGCCGGGCGATGTCCTGCTGGGACAAAGCATTGGTCAGCTGTGACTGGTTGCGGGCCAGCTGGGTTTCCGCCTCCAGCACTTCCAACTTGGTGGCCACACCAGCCTGGAAGCGAGCCCGGGCATCGCGAAGGCTCACCAAGGAGGCCTGCACGGAGGTCTGGCCGATGCGCACGCGGCTATCGGCGTACTGCAACTGGAAGTAAGCCTGGGAGGTCTGCAGGCGCAGATCCCGCAGGGCAATCAGATACGTGTTCTTGGCCTGCTCAAAGGCATCGCGGGCCGCGGTGACCTGAGGGACCCGCTGTGGGTTAATCAGATCCCAGTTCAGACCAAGCGTCGAACTGGCAGTCCAACGGTTGGTCTGGGTGTTACCGCCCTCGGTCGCGGCGCCGATGGTGCTCAGGTAGTTGTACTGGCGGCCGTAGGTCCAGGACGGGAACGCATTTCCCGTACTGAAGTTGAGGGTGGGGTACCAGGCGGCCAAGGTGGCGCGCAGGTTGCTCTGGGCCTGATCGACCCGGCTGGCCACAGCCTTCAAGTTGGGGTTGTTGACCTCAGCGAGGTTCTCCACATCCTTGAGGGAGAGCGGCCTGAGCTCAACGATCTTGACCTGATCGACCTTGCTCGGCAGCGCCAGGGTGGCCGGGGCCGCCAGACGCTGCAGGGCAGGATCGAGCTTGGTGGCAGCAGGCGGGAGAACCGTGGGATCGGACTTCGGCCGCGCTCCCTTGATCGTCTCGGCCGACGGCAACGGCACAGGCGGGGGATCGAGCAATGGCAACCGCTGTTGCTCAGCCGGCTTGGCCTCAGCGCTCGCCGGTTGCGCAGCAACCTCCAGCGGAATGCCCGCCAAGGTGAGAGCACTGCTTCCAGTGGCCGCCAGAACAAGCTTCAGCACGCGGGCCACTCAGGACATCGTCAATAAATCTTGGCGAAAGTCTAATCAAGCCACCGTCATCGGCCCAGGCAGGCAGCCACGATGTCGTCTGCCCCATACACAAGATCAACCGGCACCGGCAATTGCGCCGCAACGGATTCGAGGGTCTGATCGTCCAAAAACACCGGCTGGCCCTGCCGCAGCATCACAGCAGGGAGCAGCAGTTCTTCGCCTAAATCGCGCTCCCTTAAACCGGTCAACAGATCAGAGCCCGTGAGCAGCCCTGTCACCACCTGTTCCTGCCCCCAGTAGGGGCTGGGCAGGCCATGCATGAGCACCTCCAAGCCCTCAACCTGATTGAGGCGATCCACCGCCGGCTGCAGGGCCTCCGCCACCAATTGCCCCACCACCCAGCTCACCCGCCGCGGCGAGTCCAGGGAGGCGGGGAGGCTGCCCGTCGCCTCATCCATCGCTTCGAGGAAGGCGCGAATGCTGCCGACGCCATTGCCTTCCTGGGGCAGGTCTTCGTAGTCGTCCCGGGGAGGCAAGGGATAACCCGCCATCAAGTACCACTCATCGGAGAGCCAGGCGAAGCGACTGCCCAACTCCATTTGGAAGCGAGCCTGCAGGGGCTCCACCTGCGCGATGACCCGCCGGGCGCAATCCCGATCGACAGGCACCAGTCCATCTCCATCGGGGCGATAACGGGTCAGGCCAACAGGGACGACGGCGGCCGAGAGCACCGCTGGCCAGTCACCTGCGCCGAACCGGGATAGATCCTGCAGGGTCTGCTCCAACGCAGCACCGTCATTCAGTCCCGGGCACACCACCACCTGGGCATGGATCTGGAGTTGACGCGCCTGGAACCAAGCCAACTGCTCCAGCAGCAAGCCCGCCCGAGGGTTCACCAGCAATCTTTCGCGCAGGCCAGGGTCGGTGGCGTGCACCGAGACGAAGAGCGGTGAGAGGCGCTGGGCCTCAATCCGCTGCCAATCCGCTGCCGAAAGATTGGTCAAGGTGAGGTAGGAGCCGTAGAGAAAGCTCAACCGGTAGTCGTCGTCCTTGACGTAGAGGCTGCGGCGATGGCCCGGTGGCTGCTGGTCGATGAAACAGAACGGGCAGTGGTTGTTGCACTGCTTCAAGCCATCAAACAAAGCCTCCGTAAAGGCCAGGCCCAGGCCCTCATCCGCATCTTTTTCCAGCTCCACCTGGTGGATGGTTCCGTCAGGGTCCTGAACCTCCAGCGTCAGCTCCTCTTCGCCCACCAGGAACTGAAGATCGATCAGATCGCGAGGCCTCACCCCATTGATGCTGAGCAGGCGATCCCCGGGCTGAAAACCCAGCTCTTCACCAATCGAATCCGGCTCAACCCGGTCCACCACCGCCGGTTGCGGCAAGCGAAGGGCGTCCTCGGATTCGGCCACCACAACGCCGGCCGACGGTTCATTCCACACAGGCCCGGCTGAAGCGCGCTCTCCTCAGTTTGAGACCGCGGCGGCTCAACTGGCGACGCGGCTCGCCCAAGCAATCACCCCGACACCAAAAAAGAGGCGGTAGCCCACAAACCACCAGGTGCTGTGGTTCTGCAGGAAGCGCAGCAACCAAGCAATGGCCAACCAGGAGACCAGCGCCGAAGACGCAATGCCCACCAGGAGCGGCAACACACCCCCTGAAACCGGCTGACTGAAGGCCTCCTTCAACTCCACCAGTCCGGCGATCGTGATGGCGGGAATCCCCAGAAGGAAGGAGAAACGAGCCGCCTCAGAGCGGCGCCAACCATCGAACAGAGAGGCCGTCAGGGTGCTGCCGGAGCGAGACACCCCAGGGATCAGCGCCAGCGCCTGGGCAAGGCCCACCAGCAGACCATCGCGCACCTTCACATCGGCGAGGGCCCGCCTGCGGCTGCCCAGCTGCTCCGCCAAGCCCAACAGCAAACCCATCACGATCGAGACCACACCGATCGAGGTCAGACTCCGCAGGGGGGATTGATCGAAATCAGGCACCAACACCTTGATCCCCAAACCCGCGATCAAGATCGGCACGGTGCCCAGGCCGATCGCCAAGGCCATCCGGGCATCCGGCGACTCCCAACGACCCTGCCGCCAGGCCAGAGCACTGGCCTGGATCACCTGACGCAGGTCGTCTCGGAAAAAACCGATGACAGCAGCAATGCTCCCGAGCTGGATGACCGCCGTGACTGCCACGCCAGGGTCTCCCCAGCCCAAGAGCACCGGAACCACCTTGAGATGGGCCGTGCTGCTGATCGGCAGAAACTCGGTCAGTCCCTGCACGACCCCCAACACCAGAAAGCGCCAGCAGGCCTCGAGCACCTGCAATGGCTCAGGCGAAGCCAGGGGGGTCATGGGCCAGAGCTCAGGGTTGGGCCAGACCCTATGCGGTCAAGGCGGTCTTGAGAAGCAACGCAACCTCTAAGGTTGAACACCTTTCTTCACACGCGCGTGATCGGGGTTCAGCCCAGCCTCACCACCAGGGCGCTGACCCCCGCCGCGCTGCCCCAGGCGCCGGTTCCTGTTGGCCAGGGCGAAACGGCGCTCAGGGCCGCGGGCTGCCTCCTCGTGGCCTTGCCGGTCTTCCTGCAGGCCCCCTGGGTGCGTCTGGCCCCGTTCAGCGCCGCTTTATTCACGGCGCCGCTGTTGCTTCTGGCTGTGCTGCTGGCGCAGTTGCCCTCGCAACGCTGGCGCGATATCGGTGTGCTGCTGGTGGGCTTCTGCGGCAGCTGGCTCGGGGGATGCCTGTTCTGGGGCTGGTGCCGGCTGCATCCGCTCTGGCATCTACCCATCGAGGCCTTTGCCTTGCCCCTGGCCTTGGGAGGGCTGAACAGCCGCTGGCGTCTGGGCGCAAGCTTTTATCTGGCTTCCCTGGCAGGCACGGCTGCCACCGATGGCGTCATGGCCGTCACGGGCGTGATGCGGCACTGGACCGAGGTGCTTGAAGCGCCCATCCAGCAGGCCCCGGCCTTGCTGCAGCAAGCGGCCCTTGGAGTGCTCGCGCCACTGCCTCTGGCCGTGACCGCCGCCGCCACCGTGATCCTGGTGGACCTTTGCCGGCGGTTCTGGCAGCACCCCGACGATGCCTGGCGTCTTGCCGCATCAGCTCTGGCCACAACCCTTGCTGTGGATGGCCTTTTCCTGACCGCAGCCCTCTGGTCACCGCACTGGAGCGGCCTGATCTGAAGAACTGCAAAAGCCTCCCGCCAAGGCTTCTGCCGCAAGGCCACTCACCTGTAGGTTTGCAGGGCTGGCTGCTTAGCAGCCCCCTGACAGTTGATCCCGTTCAGACGGAGTACTCGATGAAACGGCTGGTTTCGTGGCTCATGAGTGGCGTGCTGCTGGCCGGCCTGCTCTTCAGCCTGGCGCTTGCGCCCGCTGCCCAGGCTGCTGACCTTCGCAACGTGGCCGACGAGAAGATCGCCGAGCGCGGCGACAAGGTCGACCTGAACAACTGCTCGGTGCGTCGCTTCCAGGCCTACCCCGGCATGTATCCCACCCTGGCCGGCAAGATCGTCCTGGGCGGTCCTTACAACAGTGTTGATGACCTGTTCAAGCTCGATCTGACCGAGCGTCAAAAAGAGCTGGTTGAGAAGTACAAGGGCAACTTCACCGTGACCCCGGCCTCCATCGCCCTGAACGAAGGCGACGACCGCATCAACGACGGTCAATACCGCTGATCACCCCAGCTGTGATTCCAGCTACGGAGATCTAGATTCCGCAGCCGGTGACCGCCGTCGGGCCATCCCGACGGCTTTTTTGTTGCCCCAACGGCTCCGGGCCCGATGCCTTCCATCCCCTCCAATTGGGACGTGATCGTGGTGGGCGGTGGCGCTGCCGGTCTCATGGCCGCCCTCGAACTGCCCGCAGGGCTCCAGGTGCTGCTGCTGAGCAAGGACAGCGCGCCCCGCTCCGCCAGTCGCTGGGCCCAGGGGGGGATCGCCGCGGTAACCCGCGCTGAGGACAGCTTTGCGAGCCACATTGAGGACACGCTCCGAGCGGGAGCTGAGCTGTGTGATCGCTCGGCCGTGGACCTGCTGGTGCGAGAAGCCCCGGCCTGCGTCGAGCGCCTGCTCGAGCTGGGCATGGATTTTGACCGCAACGGCAATGCCCTGAGCACCACCCTCGAGGCGGCCCACAGTCACCGCCGCGTCCTGCACGCCCAGGACCGCACCGGCGGCGCCCTGGTGGAAGCCCTGGAAGCGCGCGTGCTCCAGCGGCCTGGCCTACTGCGGGTTCAAGGCGCTCTGGCGCTGCAGCTTTGGATCGAAGACGGCCGTTGCCGCGGCCTCCAGGTCCTCAGCGATGGCCTTGTGCGCTGGATCCAGGCCCGAGCGGTCGTTCTGGCCACCGGCGGCGCCGGCCATCTGTTCGCGAACACCACCAATCCCCGCCAAGCCAGCGGTGATGGGATCGCCATGGCCTGGCGGGCGGGCGCCGCCGTGCGGGACCTGGAATTCGTGCAGTTCCACCCCACCGCGCTGATGCTGCCGGGCGCCCCCCATTTCCTGATCTCCGAAGCCGTACGCGGCGAAGGCGCACGCCTGCTCGACGATCAGGGCGACAGCCCTGTTGGCCACCTCAGCGGCGCTGATCTGGCGCCCCGCGATGCCGTCAGTCGCGCCCTGGTCCAGCGCATGCGCGAACGCCGCAGCGTCAATGCCTGGCTGGATCTGCGTCCCGTGGGACGGGAGCGTCTCGAGCGGCATTTCCCCACGATCCTGGGACGCTGCCGGGAGTGGGGTCTTGAGCCCACCGAAGCCCCCATCCCCGTTGCCCCCGCTGCCCATTACTGGATGGGCGGGGTCCAAACAAACCTCCAAGCCGCCACCAGCCTCCCCGGTCTTTTCGCGGTGGGAGAAGTGGCCAGCAGCGGCGTGCATGGGGCCAATCGACTCGCCAGCAACTCCCTGATGGAGTGCCTGGTCTTCGCCAGGCAGCTACGTCACATTGAGCTGGGGGAGGCCCTCAGCAGCGAATCTTCGGCACCAGCAGCTCGGCCGTTGAGCAGCGCTCCGCTGGAATCCCTGTCGCTCACTGCGCTGGATCAACGCATTGAGCAGCTGCGGGATCTCTGCTGGAAGGTCGCGGGCGTGGAAAGGCAGGGCCCCGATCTGATGGAAGGCTGGAAGCAATGCCAAAACCTCAGCGCACGGCTGGATCAAGCGGCCACCTTCTGTGAACTGGATCAACTCAGCAGGACCCAGCAGCTCGTGATCCAACCCGAGGAAGCCACCTGGTTGAAAAAGGCCCACGACCTGCGCGAACGGGCGCTGGTGGCCTCTCTTTTGATGCAAGCCGCGCTCTTTCGTCAGGAAAGCAGAGGCGGACATTTCCGCGATGACTTCCCCGCACGCCAGCCCTTCTGGCGCTGCCACACGGTTCAGCGCCGGGGGAGCGGCATTCGCACTGCGCCGGTTGAGCTCTAGCGCAACCTCTAGGGCTGTGGCCCCTTGTATCCGCTGAGCTCAGCCAACTTGGCCAGAGGCTTCACACCGGAATCCAACTGACCGTTGATCTCCCAGGTGGGATAGCCCTCAATTTTCTTGCTCTCGCAGAGCTCCTTCTGGCTGTTGCGACCGTCGGGGGCACACTCAATCACCTCGAGCTTGGCGGTGGCCTGTTGCCCGAAGAGCTCCTTCTGCTCGTGGCAGTGGGGGCACCAATAGGCGGTGTAAAGCTTGGCCCCGCCGGCAGTGAGATGCTCTGCCAGGGCGATTTGGGCGGGGGAGCTCTGAGCCTGAACCGCAGGCGCCACACCAGGACCGGTCTCGACGGCGGGACGACCCACCGAGGCCGCCCAACCCAAAGCGATCACGCCCACCAGGAGAGCCGTGATCACCCCGCGAAAGATCAGCTGCCCGCGATCGTCCCAGTCACCACCCACCAGGGCCAGCACAAACAACGCCGTACTCAGAGCGGCTGAGAGCAAGCAGAACGGGCAGCAGTCGCGGATGCCAAAGGCCATCACGCCCAAGAGGACCGCACTGAACACCGCCATCGCCGTGCTCAGCAGAAACAGGCCCCACCAACTGCGCTGCCCCAGGCTCACCCGCGCCTCCCCCTGCAACACCAAAGGGACGACGGCCATCAGCAGCACGGCCCCATAGCCCAGAAGGCCAAACAGGGCTAGCGGTTGTCCGAGGAGCGAACCCCAAGCGCTGGCCAGCACCTTGTCGCAGCCATTGCACCCGAAAAAGCCCTGGCTGCTGCAGCTCAAATCTCCGAGCCAGCCCCACTTGCTGAGGGTGATCGATCCGGTATCGATCACGCCGATGGTGGCCAGCACTGCCATCACGACGCGCACCCAGCGGCGGCCTCCGTCGCTGCGGCGGCGCTGGCTACCAAGACGCTCGCTCAGGCGTGAAGAAGTCACCGAAGACGAATCGATCGTTGAAGTGATTGTGGCAGCTGCCTCTCGAACTGCAGCAATGCGTCTCAGTAGGGTGATGAATTGGCCTGCGCGCGGCCGCATTCAGAACGCCAATGAGTCCATCCAGCCCCCAGTCCACACCGCGCGCAACGGTGGCCTTTGCGCACCTCGGCTGCGAGAAGAACCGGGTGGACACCGAGCACATGCTCGGGCTCCTCGCCCAGGCGGGCTATGGGGTGAGTGCCGACGAGAACGACGCGAACGTCGTCGTCGTGAACACCTGCAGCTTCATTCAGGAGGCCCGCGAGGAATCGGTCCGCACCCTGGTGGACCTCGCTGAGCAGGGCAAGGAACTCATCATTGCCGGCTGCCTGGCCCAACACTTCAAGGAAGAGCTGCTGGAGAGCCTCCCGGAAGCCAAAGCAATCGTGGGCACCGGCGACTATCAGCACATCGTCAGCGTGCTCGAGCGCGTTGAAGCGGGCGAGCGGGTTAATCAGGTCAGCGACAACCCCACCTTTGTGGGGGATGAGCACCTACCCCGCTACCGCACCACTAGCGAAGCCGTCGCCTACCTGAAGGTTGCCGAAGGCTGCGACTACCGCTGCGCCTTCTGCATCATTCCCCACCTGCGCGGCGATCAGCGCTCTCGCACGATCGAGAGCATCGTGGCCGAGGCCCAGCAGCTGGCAGCTCAAGGTGTGCAGGAGCTGGTGCTGATCAGCCAGATCACCACCAACTACGGCCTCGATCTGGCGGGCAAGCCCCAATTGGCCGCGCTGCTCAGGGCTCTTGGAGAGGTGGAGATCCCCTGGATCCGCGTGCACTACGCCTATCCCACCGGCCTGACACCGGAGGTCCTGACGGCCTACCGAGAGGTGCCGAACGTCGTTCCCTACCTCGATCTGCCGCTGCAGCACAGTCACCCCGAGGTGCTCAGGGCCATGAATCGCCCCTGGCAGGCCGACGTCACCAGCGGTGTGCTGGCTCGCATCCGCGAGCAACTGCCCGATGCCGTGTTGCGCACCACCTTCATCGTCGGCTTCCCCGGCGAGACCGAAGAGCAGTTCCAGCATCTGCTGGATTTCGTGGCTGAGCAGCGCTTCGACCATGTGGGCGTCTTCACCTTCTCCCCGGAGGAGGGCACCCCGGCTGCCGAGTTGCCTAACCAGGTGCCCGCCGAGATCGCTCAGGAACGCAAGGATCGCCTGATGGCGCTGCAGCAACCCATCGCCGCCGAGCGCAACGGCGCCTGGGTGGGCCGGATCGTGGATGTCCTGATCGAACAGGAAAACCCCTCCACCGGCGAGATGATCGGCCGCTGCGCTCGCTTCGCACCGGAAGTGGATGGTGAGGTGCGCGTCCTGCCAGGCGAAGGGGGTCTCTGCGCGGCCCCAGGAACCATGGTGCCGGTGCGCATCACCGCCGCGGACACTTACGACCTGATTGGCGAGGTCGTGGGAGCCAAAGCCATGGTGGACGCTGAGCGGGGCGCCCGTTGATTGAGCAGCTGCGCCGGCGCCTGACGCGCCATCAACGCACCACCTTTCTGCTGGCATCGGGACTCAGCACGGCTGGATCCTTTGCTGGGCTGACCGCCAAGGGATGGCTGCTGATGGACGGGGCGGGCAATCCTTTTTTGCTCGCACTCCATTTCGCCCTGCTGACGCTGCCCACCCTGGTGGTGAGCGGTCCGGCAGGAGTCCTCACCGATCGCCTTGGCAGCGAACGGGTGTTGGTGCGCGCCCAATGGTGCCTGCTGGCAGCGGCCGTGCTTGGAGCCATCGCCATCCCCTTAAGCCAAGGCCGCCAGCAGGATCTGCTGTTGCTGCTCAGCACCCTGGGAATTGGGATCGCCAGTTCCTACGAGCTCACGGCCCGCAACAAATACGTGGCACTTCTGGTGGATGAGCCGGAAGAACTGGGTCCTTACCTGGCCAGCTTTTCGGTGATCTTCAACGTGGGCAAGCTGGTGGGGCCGCCGCTAGGGGGCTTCCTACTTGCGGCGACGGGCCCCACCCTGGCCCTGGCGCTCGATGCCGCCACTTACCTCTTCCCGATCGGCACCCTGCTCTGGCTGATGGCCCCGCATCGCGAGCGCGAACGCCGCAGTGAGCGCGGCCAATCCGCGAGCCTGGCGACGGCCTGGCGGGAATGCGGCAGCCCCCTGCGCCATGTCCTGAGCTTCACGGCCCTGGCCTGCCTGGTGGGCTTCTTCCATCCGGGCCTCGCGCCGCTGATGGCCCTCGAGCTCCTGGGTCCCAGCCCGATCGCCCTGGGGCTGTTCACCAGCGTGATCGCCTGCGGCAGCATCTGCGGGGGGCTCCTGCTGCAAAGGAATGCCACGGCGATCGGCCGCAGGCCAGGCCTGCTGCTGGGAGCCACCACCTTGCTCACGGCCTTAGCCCAGGTGGGCCTGGCCAGCCAATGGGGTCAAGCGTGGGGATTGGCGATGGCCTTCCTGATTGGAGCTGGCACCGCCTCGCTGCTGGCGGGCACCAATCTGATCATTCAGGTGCACGCCCCCCAGGTGCTGCGGGGGCGCATGGCTGGCCTGGGTCAGATCGCCTTTCTCGGTGGCGGAGGTCTGAGCGGACTTGCTGCGGCCCTGCTGACAGAGACCCTGCCGGGTGGTCTTTGGAGCTGCCTGGCGGTCCTGGGAAGCCTGGGAGCTGGATTGGGGATCTGGGAGTTACTCAGGCGCAGCCGAATGAGGCTGGCCTGAGTAGAGCGGGCTTCAGATCAGCTTGATGCCGCGCAGCACAAAGGAGAGGGCCGCTGCGGCCACCAGACCGCCACCCACCAGCGCGAGATAGATCACTGGACCCATGGCGGAAAAGGAACAACTGTGGGCTATTAGAGCAGAAACCACGCCTGCCCCAGGCCATTCGACTTAGGCTGCAGCCAACTATCGGTGCACCCGAAAGGGCAGCCGTTCCTCGCTTCCCAGCGGCATGCGCACCCTCTTCATCTACCCGGAATTCCCGAAGACCTTCTGGAGTTACGAGAAGATTCTCGAGCTGGTGAACCGCAAGGTTCTGCTGCCGCCCCTGGGCATGGTCACGGTGGCCGCGCTGCTGCCCCAGCACTGGCCGATGAAGCTGGTGGACCGCAATGTCAGCGAAGTCAGCGAGGCCGACTGGGATTGGGCTGAGCTGGTCGTCATCTCCGGGATGATCGTGCAGAAGGCCGACATGGCCGCACAGATCGCCAAGGCCAAGGAGCGGGGTCTGCCTGTCGCCGTTGGCGGTCCCTTTGCCAGCTCCACCCCGGATGCCCCTGAGCTGGGACTCGCTGACTACAAGGTGCTCGACGAGGGTGAGATCACCCTGCCGATGTTCATCGAGGCGATTGAGCGAGGCGAATCAGGCGGGCGCTACAGCGCGAATGGCGAGAAACCGGATGTCACCTCCACCCCGGTTCCACGCTTCGACCTGCTCGAGCTCGATGCCTACGACTCGATGAGCGTGCAGTTCTCTCGGGGCTGCCCGTTCCAATGCGAGTTCTGCGACATCATCGTTCTCTATGGACGGAAACCCCGCACCAAGACCCCTGAGCAGCTGATCGCCGAGCTCCAGTACCTCTACGACCTGGGCTGGCGGCGCTCCATCTTTCTGGTTGACGACAACTTCATCGGCAACAAGCGCAACGCCAAGCTGCTGCTGCCAGCGCTGAAGCAGTGGCAGATCGAGCGCGGTTATCCCTTCAGCTTTGCCACCGAGGCCTCCGTCGATCTGGCTGCCGACGAAGAGCTGATGCAGATGATGGCCGAGTGCCGCTTCGACTCCGTCTTCCTGGGCATCGAGACCCCGGATGAGGCCAGTCTCTCCATTGCCGGCAAACACCAGAACACCCGCAGCTCCCTTGAGGAGGCCGTCGACCGCATCAACTCCTATGGCATGCGTGTCATGGCCGGCTTCATCATCGGCTTCGACGGAGAGAAGGCCGGCGCGGGCGATCGCATCGTGGAATTCGTCACCCGCACCGGGATCCCCGCCGCGATGATGGGCATGCTGCAGGCGCTGCCCAACACCGGGCTATGGCATCGCCTGGAGAAAGAAGGTCGCCTGATTCAAGAGAAGGCCGATGCGAAGGGGGTCAACCAGACCAACCTCCTCAACTTCGTGCCGACCCGGCCGATTCGAGACATTGCCAACGAATACGTCGACGCGTTCTGCCGCCTGTATGAGCCCAACGCCTACATCGACCGCGTCAAGCACTACTACTTGAAGATGGGCAAACCCCGCTGGCAGCAGTTTGTGCCAGCAGCCTTCGGCAAACCCACCCTGCCGGCCTGGAACGATGTCCGGGCTCTCTTGATCGTGGTGTGGCGGCAGGGCCTCAAACGCAACACCCGGGTGCGCTTCTGGCGCTCTCTGCTTGAAGTGGCTCGCAAGAACCCTGCGGTGCTGGAGCAATTCCTGGTGGTCTTGGCCCACAACGAGCACTTCCTGGAATACCGCTCCGTGGTGACCCGCGAAATCCAGGAACAACTGGCCGCGCTACCGCCCGAGCCCCCCAACACCCCCGCCACCGCGCCGCGGGAACTGCAACCCGCCTGATTCCTGGAGCCTGCCTAATCCTGGATGTAGCTGAGCCCTTGTTCGAGGGCATGTTCGGCCTTCTGCAGTTCACGGCCCAGATAGAGGGCGTGATCCAGGCGACTGATCGGGTGAGGACCTTCCCCTTCGCTGAGGGCCATGCCCAGTTCCTTGGCGCTGCGCCCGCGGTAGATCGCCAGAGGCGCCCTGGGCCCCGCTGATCGGCAGCTCAAGACCTCGCCGGTCTCTGGGTCGGTGGCCAGACCGCGGTCATCGATGTCGTTGCTGTAGTGCTCGGCGATGAGCTCTCCGCTGGCCGCATCGAGCTTGATCAGGAAGTAACCCGCTGGATCCAAGGCGATGAAACGCTGCGACAAGCGATCGTCCAGATCGCGGCGCTGCTCAGCAGTGAGGCTCGTCATGGGCGGATGCTACGCAGCGGAATCCCCCAAGGCCGGCAGGCTGGCGTTGAAGGGCAACTCCGCATTCACCGCCTCGATCTGTTGATGCTGCTGGGCATTGGCCTCCGGCAGCCAACGGCGCAGGATCGCCTCAAAGGGGGCGTGATACCAGCGGTGCAGGGACGCGTGGGGACGGGCCACAAAGCCGCGGCGGCGCTTATGGGATCCCCCTGCACCTGGATCAAAACTGCGCAGGCCCTGCGCGATGGCCCATTCAATCGGCGCGTAGTAGCAGACCTCGAAGTGCAGATTGTCGATCTCCTCATCGCTTCCCCAGTAGCGCCCCCAGAGCTGCTCCTCACTGCGCACACACAGCGACATCGCCACGGGCTGGGTGGGCTCACCGCGATGGGCACTGAAGAGCACCAGATGGTCCCGCAGGGCGGACGCCTCCTCGGTGAAGAAGGCCTCGGTCAGGTATTTGCTGCCCCATGCCCCCCAGCGGGAGCAGTGCTGGGCATAGAAGTGGTGCATCCGCGCCAGGAGAGCGTCGCTGAGATCGGCGCCCAGCAAAGGGGTCACCGTCAGGCCGGCGTTTTGAACCGCCTTGCGCTCCCGCTTGATGTTGCGGCGCTGGTTGGCATTGAAGCTGCCCAGGTAGTCCTCAAAGGTCCTGTAGTTCTGATTGCTCCACAGGCTCTGCTGATTGATCCAGGTCGCACAACCGGCCGCCTCAGCCAAGGGTTGCCACTGGGGATCGACGTAAAGGAAATTGCAGCTGAAGATGCGCTGCTCTTGGCAGAAGCGATCAATCTGTTGCAGCAACAGCTGCGTGATCTCCAGGGGATCTTCTCCAGCCGCGGAGAAGAAGCGGTAGCCCAAAACGGGGCTCAGGGGACTCATCCCCAGCAGCTTGGGGTAGTAGCGCTGACCCAACTGCGCCGCCAGTTCCGCGAAGGACTGATCAAAGACAAACTCTCCGTAGCTATGGCCTTTCAGGTAGAGCGGTGCCGCTGCGATCAGGGTTTCCCCGCGCCACAGGGTCACGTGACAGGGCTGCCAGCCCTGCCGGGGGGCGACGCTGCCGGATCGCTCCAGCGCCACCAACCAAGTCCAGGAGTAGAAGGGGAGTCCTGCCGTCGCCGTGAGGGCATGCCATTGCGCCTCAGGGATCTCCGCCATCGAGCCATGCCAGCGGACTGTGAGCTCAGCCATCAGCGTGCAGAAAGAAGGCGGCCAGCGGCGGGCAAGCTAACGGCCGCGGCCCTGCAGACAGGGCTCAGCTTGGGTGTCCTGAGCGCCAGCGGAGCCGCCCAGGCCAGCCTGCTGACGCCCGTGCTGAACCTGATGCGTCCCCAGCTCGAAAACCGCATCAGCGGTGCCTGCCAGCAATGGGCCAGTGGCGGCAACGCCAGCCTGGAAGCCCAGATCGCCCCGGCCTGCCGCGCCCTGGCCGGTCCCACCAGCCGCTGCCTCGTGGAGGAGACCGAGCGCAGTGGTCGCAGCCTCGGCGTGGTGACCGAGCTGCTGGCCGGACGGTTCGGCGATGACATCGAGTTGGTGGTCAAGCGCTGCGCTGGCCGGATGCTGGGCCTACCTGCCGACAGCTTTCTGAATGTGCCGATCCGCTCCCTGGCGGATCGCTTCAAAGCCGCTGCGGCCCCGGCCCTTAGGCCCTGATGCGCCGATAGCGCAGCAGGAATTCTTCGCCCTCCAGGGGCCGCTGCTCGCTCAGCCTCCACGCGTTGGGAGCCAGCGCCAGGCTCTCGGGGAGCCAGGTGTGAGCGCCCCCCAGCAAGCGAGGGACCAAGGTCAGCTGCAGCTCATCCACCAGCTGCAGCTCAAGCAACTGGGCGGCCAAGGCAGCGCCCCCCAACAGGACAATCCGCTGGAGACCCTCGGCCGCCAGGCCCTGCAGCAGGGCAGGCCAGCTCTGGAGCCAGCGGATCTGCTCAAATCCCGGCGGCGCCGCAGGCGTGGGCGAAGGGGTCAACAACCAGCGCTGCAAGGGCTGCTGAAAAAACCGCAAACCCGCCTCAAACTTTGCGCTGCGGCTCACCACCAGAGCATGGGGTTGGGGTGATCGCTGTTCAGCGCTGCGCTGCTCGAGAAGGCCTGGATCGCGAATGACGCAGGTGGTTCCGTGCAGCCGCAGGGTGCGCGCCCCGATCAAACAGGCATCGGCCCAGGCCAGGGCCTCTTCCAGGACCCGCCGATCGCCCGGACCACCCAACTGGGCGGCGCCACCCTCGGCTGGGGCCAGGCGGCCATCCAGGCTGACCGCCAGGACCAAACGAACTTCAGCTCGACCGTCAGGCCCCAGCAAGAGCTTCCAGGGCCTGTGGATTCATCCCCAGCTGGGGGACTTCCGCAAACACCTCAGCCGCGTTGTTGGGACTTTCCTGCAAGCGCACCTTGTGCAGTGCGGCACCCAGATTGCCGATGGGGGCTTGGAGCAGATCCGCGATGTGCAGCGCGATGTTTTCAGCGGTGGGGACGGTGCTGGCGAAATGCTCCACGTCCTTGTTCAAGAAGGTGTGATCAAACGGCTCGACCACCAGGTCATCCACCAGAGACTGCAGGGCTGCCAGATCACAGACCATGCCGCTGCGGGGGTCGATCGCGCCGCGCACGGTGATGTCCAGCAGATAGTTGTGGCCGTGACCGTGGGGACGGGCGCACTTGCCGTAGATGGCCGTGTTCTCCTCAAAGCTCAACTCCGGGCGTGCCAGGCGGTGGGCAGCGGCGAAGTGGGTGCGGATGGTTAAGAAGGCTTCCATGGAGTCGCCGATCACGTCGGCCCAGAGCTTGTCGGTTTCGTAAAGGCGCAGCCCCATCAGGGGCAGGTGGGTCTCAAGGCGCTTCCAGATGGCATGCACCAGAGCCTCGGTCGTGGGCAACACACCCTCCGGTCGGCTCAGGTCGAACTCGGGCCAGGCCTCATTGAGGAAACGGAAATCGAGCTGAGCGGTGATCTGCTCGCGGATGGCGTGCTTGACCTCAGAGAGGTTCAGGACCATGCCGTTGGCATCGAGCCCACCACCCATGGCCACGATCAACTCGTAGTTGTGGCCGTGGCCCGGCGCAAGGCTGCAGGGACCGAAACGGGCCTGGTTCTCTTCCGGCGCGAGCTCGGGCAACCAATAGCGATGGCTGGCCGAAAAGGTGGCCCGTCGCGTGATGACACAAGGCCGCCCCTGGCCATGGGCAGCCGCTGAAGGCGATGCAGAGGCGGGAGACACCGGACCCGCCGGTGGCGCCGCCATCACTGGCGGTGTCATGTCAGCGAGAAACGATTGAGCCGCATCCTAAGAATGTTGCGGTCTGTGATGCCGAAGCCCATGGGGGAGAACAGCACTCCACTGCGCCAGCGCCTTGAAGGGCTGAACCTCTATCTGGTGGGAATGATGGGCAGCGGCAAGAGCAGCGTGGGGCGACCGCTTGCGGCCGCGCTGGGCTATCGCTTTCTCGATGCCGATCACAGCGTTGAGCAGGTCGCTGGACGGTCCATCCCGGAGATCTTCGCGGCAGACGGCGAACAGGGCTTCCGGGAGCTGGAGAGTGCCGTCCTGAATCAAATCGCGTCCTGGCATTCGCTGGTGGTCGCCACCGGCGGCGGCGCCGTGACCCACAAACCGAACTGGGGCCACCTGCAGCAGGGCATCGTGATCTGGCTGGATGCAGCCGAAGAGCTGCTCTTGCAGCGCCTGGCGGCTGACCCCACGCCACGACCCCTCATGGACAGCCCCAACCCCGCAGAACGGCTCTCCTCTCTCCTGGCAGAGCGCAGGGCTCTCTACAGCCAGGCCGACCTCCACATCCTTCAAGACGGCCGTTCACCCGAACAGGTCGCCGAGCAAATCCTCGAGGCTCTGCCCTCCATCCTCAAGGAACGGACAGCCCCGCCGCTGGGGAGCTTGCAGGTGATCCATGAGGACGGCGAGGTCAGCCGCTCAATCAACTGAATGCCCCGGAGGCTCCAGGCGAATCGCGAACCACTGCACGATCACGCCCGGCTCCAACTCCAATTCACAGGCGGTCTCGAGCAACCGCTGAGCGCGCTCGCGCTCTGATGGCAGATGCCGCAGATCTGCAGGACTCTCCTCGAGCTGCGCCAGCTGGCCTTCAAGCCACTGCAGGGTCTCGTCGGCCGTGAGCATGAGCTGCGGGCAACCCGGCTCCAGCACCACGTAGTGATCCAGCTCGCGAATCAGGGGATCAGACATGGGGGCAGACCCGGCGCCAGGATCAGCCGAAGCCTGCCACGCGCCGTGATTCAGCCAAGCCTGATGCTGCTGTTGATCCTGATCAGCTGGCTGAACCCCAGCCCGGCCTGGTCCGCCGGTGGCCTTGAGCAGCGCCTGGAGCAATGGCCCGCCTGGAGCCTGCCGGCCCCCCTGAGCCGACCGGGGCATCGGGATCTCGTCTACCCGAGCTGGTTTGAAGGGGACTGGATCGCCACCAGCCATGACCTCAGTGGCCAAGAACTTGATCTTCAGTACCCCGTCCGCTTTGAGCTCTCCAGGGGTGCACAGGTGGTGGGAGACCGCGCCTTCAACGCCCGCTCCGTTGGCCAGGCCCTGCTTGGCGATCAACTGCTGGAGGTGCGCAATGACCCTCGCAACCCCAACCGGCAACTGGCTGACCTGAGACAGGACCAGCAACTGGAATCAACCGTGACGGGACGCCGCACGGAGCAACCGAGCGCGGACAGCTTTCTGGCCGACGAACTCAGCCTGCAGGTGCTCCATGGCCCGGGGGATCCACGCGTCAGCCAGGTGGAGACCCTCAGTCGTTACCGCCGCATTGATCCCGATCGCATCGAGGCCCAGCAATGGCAGGTCAGCTACGGCTCACCAGCCGATGGACTCATCAGCCAGGGGCTGCGCCAGTGGCACGGATCCCTGGTACTGGAGCGCGCGTCTTAGGGACGCGCAAGCTGCCTCACCAGAGCATCGCGCCAACGCCACAGGGGCTCCAGGCTGGGATCGTCGGCCAACCCGGGTAGACCTCGCCCCGCCAAGGCGCTGCCCGCTGTCTCGGGGAAACGGATCAGCGAGAGCTGGCCCATCACCGCCAGATCCGCCAGGCTGAGCTGGTCGCCCACCACATAGGGCTGAGCCTGCAGCAGAGCGTTGAGTTGCTCGAGGTTGTGGCGCAGCTGCTGCAGGGCGCTGGCATCCAGCACCTGACCGACGCCGCTCAGCACCCCACCAGGGAGGGCGCCTAAGAGCGAGCGCAGTCCAGAGGGTGTGGCCTCAGGCAACAGGCCATCACGCAGCTGGGAATCCAGGGCGGCTGCCTGCAGAAGGGCCAGCCGTGCCCCGGTGGCGAGAGCTGTATCGGCCCAGTCCTCGAGCAACAGGACCTGCGCCCGTTGCGCGGGGTCCTGGGGTAAGAGCGGGGGCTCCGGGTGCTGCTGCTCGAGATACAAAGCAATGGCCGTGGAATCGGCGATCACCTCAGCGCCGTCCACCAGCACGGGCACCTGACGCTGCCCCGAGAGCCGGTAGAGCTCCACCTGGCCCACCCCGGGGGTGACCTCCAGGGTGTTGAAGGGCAAGCGCTTGTAGGCCAGCACCAGACGCACCTTTTCGCAGAAGGCGGAATGGCGGAACTGATGGAGCTCCAGCATCGATGGATCGGATCGCGCGGCAGCTTGTGCCCCTTTGGCGGCAGAGTAGCCAGCACAACTTGCCTGCCGCCCCAGCCTCCATGCGGGACTTCTTTCTCAACGTCACCCGCTACCCGCGCTATCTGATCGCCTTTGGCTTGGGTGTGGCCAACTCGGTGCTCGAGCCTCTGGCCCAGCGCCGCAGCAACCCAGTCACCGCGGTGGCCCTGATCGGAGCGCTGGTCAGCGGGCTCTTGAGCCTGAGCTTCATTCTGCGTGCCATGGTGACTCCAGAGGTGATCGCCTAGGCATGGCGCAAAGCAGACGCGTAGAGCGGGTAGCCGCCCTGATCCGCCGAGAAGTCAGCGAGCTGCTGGTCAATGGCATCAAGGACGAGCGGGTCAGCCTGGGGATGGTCAGCGTCACCAACGTGGAAGTGGCTGGTGACCTGCAGCACTGCAAGATTTTCGTGAGCATCTACGGCAGTGCGGAGGCCCAGCAAGAAGCCCTGGCCGGCCTGCGATCAGCCGCGAACTACGTCAAAGGCGAACTGGGCCGGCGGCTGAACATGCGCCGCACGCCAGAGGTGATCTTTCAACTGGATCGCGGCATTGAGAAAGGCACCTCGGTGCTGGGTCTGTTGAACCAACTCGAAAGCCAGCGGCAGGAACGCGGCGACATCCCCGAAGGCACCGGCCAGCTGGAGGATGGTGGCCTCTGAGCTCAGGCGCCAACTCGCCAGCCTCCTGGTGGTCCGCGCCAGCGGCCATCGGCGCGACAGCCAGCGGCGCTACCCCCGTTGGGAGCTAACCAACGACGAGCTGCGCAGCCTGCTGGAAGCGGGGGTGGGCGGAGTCATCCTGCTGGGGGGCAGTGCCGAAGAGCTGCGGCTGCGCTGCGAACAGCTGCGGTCCTGGGCCCAGCAACCACTGCTGCTCTGCGCTGATGTCGAAGAGGGCGTGGGGCAACGCTTCGAAGGTGCCAGCTGGCTGGTGCCGCCCCTGTCCCTCGCGAAGTTGCACCGTCGTGAGCCGGAGCGCGCCGTAGCCCTGGCCGAGCGCTACGGGCGTTGCACGGGCCGGCAAGCGCGCCTGCTCGGGCTGAACTGGGTCCTGGGCCCGGTCTGCGACGTCAACAACAATCCCGCCAATCCCGTGATCAACGTGCGGGCCTGGGGCGAAACCCCGCAAACCGCCGGAGCCCTGGCCGCCGCCTTTGTCCGGGGCTGCCAAGACGAGGGGGTGCTGGCCTGCGCCAAACACTTCCCAGGCCATGGCGACACCAGCGCCGATTCCCACCTGGAGCTGCCGGAGCTCCCCCACGATCAGGCGCGCCTCGAGCAGATCGAATTACCGCCGTTCCGCGCCGCGATCGCCGCGGGCGTGGGCTCGGTGATGACCGCCCACCTGAGCCTGCCGGCTCTGGATGCCCAACGGCCCGCCACCCTCTCCGCGGCCGTGTTGGATCAATTGCTGCGCCAGGACCTGCAGTTTCCGGGCTTGGTCGTGACCGATGCCCTGGTGATGGAGGCCATCACGCAGCACTACAGCAGCGGTGAGGCCGCCGTCCTGGCCTTTGAAGCGGGCGCTGATCTGATCTTGATGCCGGCGGATGCCCAGGCTGCTCTCGATGGGCTCGAAGCGGCCGCCGCGAGCGGACGCATCAGCCCAGAACGCCTGCAAAGCAGCCTCGAGCGACGGGCGCGCGCCCTGAGCCGCTGCTGGCTGCCTGAACTCGGCGGACTGCAACAGGACCTCAGCGATCTGGTGACGCCGCAGGAGCGCCAACTGAGCCGTGAGCTCCTGGAGCTGAGCCTGGAGCGCAGGGGGGGGCAGGTGTCTGCCAGCAGCGGCGGGGTGAATCTGATTCGGCTCGACACCCAGCTCAATTGCCCGCAGCTCCCTGCGGTGGCACCAGCGCTGCTGCGGCCTCTGGCGGCAGGCTTCCAGCCCACGGTGATCGATCAACGCAGCCCCAGTCCCTGGAGCGGCGACCCCCAAGCTCCCCTGGCCCTCGATCGCCTGGCGCCTGGCCCGGTCTTCCTGCAGCTGTTTGTGCGCGGCAACCCCTTTCGCGGCAGCGCCGGCGGCGATGAGCCCTGGCCTCAGGTGATCCTCCAGTTGCTGGCGCAGCAACGCCTGGCCGGCCTGGCGATCTACGGAAGCCCCTACCTCTGGGAGCAGCTACGAGAGCTTCTGCCCGCTGAGCTCCCAGCGGTCTACAGCCCCGGACAGATGCCCCAGGCCCAGGCCATCAGCCTGGAGGCCCTGGGCCTGGCGGAAGCTCCCCTCGAAGGCGGCTTCACCGACTGAAGAACGAGCACTAGCCTCAGGCCCTCCGCCTGCGGCCATCGCCATGCTCAGCCTCTCGATGATTGTTCGGGATGAAGCCGAGCGGATCGAGGCCTGCCTGCAGTCCGTCCAGGGCTTTGTCGACGAGATGGTCGTGGTCGACACCGGCTCCACCGACAAGACCGTGGAGCTGGCGAGCGGCCTTGGGGCGAGGGTGGAGCAGATCAGCTGGCCGGGAGATTTCGCCCCAGCGCGCAACCAGGCCCTGCAGTGGGTGCAAGGGGATTGGGTGCTGGTGCTCGATGCCGATGAGCGACTGCTGAGCGAAGCCTGGGGGCCTCTGAAGGCGCTGATGGCCCAGCCCGATGTGTTGGTGATCAACCTGCTTCGGCATGAACGGGGCGCCGTGCAATCGCCCTATTCGAATGTGAGCCGCCTGTTCCGGCGCCACCCGGAGATCCGCTGGAGCCGCGCCTATCACTCGATGATCGATGACAGCGTGACGGCGCTGCTTGCAAAGGAACCCCACTGGCGAGTGGCGGATTGCTCCGTGCCCGCCATCGACCACGACGGCTACCGGCCCGAGCTGCTCGCCCAGGGCAACAAGCCCCAGCGCTTGCGCGAGGCCATGGAGGCCGAACTGGCGGAGCGCCCCGGAGATCCCTATGCCTGCGCCAAGTTGGGCAGCCTGGAGGTCGCCGAAGGCCAGTTGGAGCGGGGGATCGCCCTGCTGAAGCAAGGTCTAGAGCACTGCCCTGCAGGCGCCCATCCCGAGCGCTACGAGCTCCTGCTGCACCTGGCCATGGCCGAGGCCCAGCGGGATGTCGCGCAGGCTGAACAGTTCTACCGGCAGGCCCTTGAGCTATCCCTGCCGCCGCGGCTGAGCCTGGCTGCGCAACTGAACCTGGCGGCCCTGTTGCTGCAGCAAGGCCGCCTGGATGAAGCCGAATCGCTCAGTGCCCGGGCCAGCAAGGTCGCACCGGAGGTCGGCCTCGGTTGGTACAACCTGGGGCTGATCCGCCGTAAGCAGGGCAACCTGGCAGGGGCGCTGGAGGCCTACCGCGAAGCCAAACGGGTCAATCCCAGCCACGCAGAAACCCATCAGAATTTGGCGGTGGCGCTGCTGCTCGGCGGCGACATCGAGGGCTGCCGCAGCAACTTCCGCGAAGCCATCCAACTGCTGATTCAGCAGGGACGCACCCAGGAAGCCCAGCGGCTGCACAAGCAGGCTGGCGAGCTGGTCAAGCTCGAGGCCTGAGGGGCATGAGCGCTCAACCCCTTCAGGGGCGCACCATTGCCGTGACACGAGCGGACCAGCAGCTCGGCAGCGCCCGCACCCTCTTCCAGGCCGCCGGGGCGCAGGTGCTGGACCTGCCCGCCCTGGTGATCGGTCCCCCCGATGAATGGGGCCCCCTCGATGACGCGTTGGCAGAACTCGAGGACTTCCACTGGCTGCTCTTCTCCAGCAGCAATGGCGTCGATGCCGTCGAGGAGCGCCTCCAGCTTCAGGGACGCTGCCTGGCAGAGCGACCCGCCAGCTTGAAGATCGCAGCGGTCGGTCGCAAGACCGCCGCCCGGCTGGAGGAGCTGGGCGCCAGGGCTGATTTCGTGCCCCCGCAATTTGTGGCCGACAGCCTGATTGAGCACTTCCCGGTTTCGGGATGGGGCCTGCGCCTGCTGATCCCGCGGGTGCAGAGCGGCGGTCGCAGCGTGCTGGCGGAGGCCTTCGGCGAAGCCGGCGCCAGGGTGGTGGAGGTGGCGGCCTACGAATCGCGCTGCCCCAGCTCCTTGCCGGAGGCCACCGCTGCGGCGCTGCAAGCGGGCGCCGTCGACGCCATTACCTTCAGCAGCGGCAAAACCGTGCTGCACACGGCACAACTGCTCGAGCAGCAGTTCGGGGAGCAGTGGCAGCAGCTGCTCAAAACGGTTTCCCTGGTCTCGATTGGCCCCCAAACCTCCCAGAGCTGCCTGGCCGTGCTGGGGCGCGTGGACCAAGAGGCCACGCCCCACGACCTCGAAGGGCTCGTGGCAGCCTGCGCCGCAGCCCTTAGAGGCTGAAGACCCGCCTTTGGCCGCTCTGGCGCAGCACCAGCTGCCCGCGGCCCAGGTCGATGCCGGTCACGCTCCACCCCTGGGGCAGCAGGGCCGCCTGTCCGGAGCCGGGGCAGAGCCCGCGCCGGCCGACACACACCACACCGCTCTGGTTGCCAAGAACCACCAGCGCCTGGGCCTGGCGACCGCTGCTGATCAGGCCCGTGAGCCGCAGCTCAGGCACAGGGCTCTGAGTCGTTTCCGTCCCAGCCGATGGCGCGCTCAACACAGGGGCGAAGGGATCCAGCCGGCCATGGGACTGGGCCTGGACCACCTGCTCTGGGCTTGGCGCTGGAATCAACCCCTGAACCACCTCCGTGGCCGGATCCGCCTGGGTCCTCGGGATGCGCTTGGCGGGAGGCAGGGGGGAGAGCGTGGACTCGGAAGACGTGCTGCAGGCGCCCAGAGTGGCGATCAGCAGAAGCTGAAGGCCCAAAGGCCATCTCCAGCACTCACCCGGCCTGCTTGCCATAACCGCTCTGGACGAGATCGCGGAAGCGGTCCAGGTTGGCCTGGAGCTCCTTGGTCACGATCCCCCCCAGGATGGAGGCATCCATCAGCGGTGCCAACACTCCGGGCAGTTCGTAGCTGACGCTCAGCTTCACGGCGGTGAGATCCGCCCCTTGGGGATAAAAGCGCACGGCGCCCTTGGTGGGCAGGCCGCCCACGGATTCCCAATGGAGCTGCTGGGCCTCAACCCGCTGGGTAATGCGGGCTTTCCAGTGGAAGCGGAACCCCTGGGCTGCCAAGGTCCAGTCGGTCAGATCGGGATCATCCGCCGTGGTGACCACCGACTCGATCCAGTGCATCCAGCGGGGCATGGCCTCCAGGTCACTCCAGACCGCCCAGACCTGCTGGACGGGGGCCTGGACTTCGGTTGTGACGCTGTGTTCAAGCCAACGGCCCATGGTCTCTAGGCAACGGATGCGTTGGTCGCGAGTTCAGCCTGACGACCCAAGATCGCGGCTGCCGCCAAACGCCCACTCATGGTGGCGCCTTCCATCGAATCGATGTAGTCCTGCTTCGTATAACTACCGGCCATGAAGAAGTTGCTGACCGGGGTTCGCTGATCAGGGCGATAGGGCTCCATCCCCGGCGCCTCGCGATACAGCGACTGGGCCAGCTTGACGACGTTGCTCCAGACCAGCTTGAGGTTCTTGGCCGAGGGGAACAGGCGCCGCACCTGCTCATCGGTGGCCGCCACGATCTCCTCGGTCTTCTTGGGGATCCAGGGATCGCCGGGGGTGAGCACGCACTGAAGCAGGGAGCCCAGACCCTCTTTGCGGTAGTCCTCCGGGCTGGCCAGAGCCAGATCAGCGAAGCAGCTGAAGTCGGCGTCGGCGGTGTAGAGCAGGTTGTCGAGGCCAGACGGACGGGTCACATCGCGGCGGGCGGCCTCAGCCATGGGGGATTCGCCCAACTCCGTCACCCAGCCGTCGTAGCGCAGTTGAACGGTCGCCACCGGCACGGCTTCGAGCTTGTAGAGGTTGTCGAACAGGGGCCAGCGGCGCCAGGCCTCAGGGATCAGGCGCTGAATGCCCGGCACATCACAGGCGGCCAGGTAGGTGTCGGCCTGCACCTGCAGGTCGCCATCGGGGGTGCCGAGGGTGAGTCCACTGACACGGGTCTCGCCATCGAGCTCCTCAAACTGCACGTCGGTGACCCGGTGACGCAGGTGGAGCTTGGCGCCGCGCTGCTGGATGTACTCGAGGATCGGGCCGGTGAGCCAGCGATGGGGTGAGCCCTTGAGCAGGTTCAGCTTGGAGGCCTCGGTTTTGGCTGCAAACATCATGAAGATGGTGAGCATGCAGCGAGCCGAAATCGCTTCGCAGTCGATGAAGCCCAGGGCGTAGGCGATCGGGTTCCACATCCGCTTGATGCTCTGCTCGCTGCCGCCGTGGCCGAGGAACCACTGCTGGAAGCTGATGCGATCGAGATCGCGAATCACCTTCATCGCCCCCTCGTAATCCACCAGGCCGCGCACGATCGGGCTGGTGCCGAGGGCCAGGGCGTTGCGCAGCTTGTCGAGCCAGTCCAGCTGAGGTGTCGTGAAGAAGGCCTTCAGGCCGTTGAAGGGAGCGCCGAGGGCGAAACGAAAATCCAGCTCTCGCAGATCGCCGCCCGTATTCACGAACAGGTGTGTGTGGTCCTTGGGAAGCAGGTTGTCGATCGCCCCAACCTTGCGCAGCAGGGCAAAGAGGTTGGCGTAGTTGAAGAAGAAGACGTGCAGACCCATCTCAATGTGGTTGCCGCCTTCATCCACCCAGCTGCCCACCTTGCCGCCCATGAAGGGGCGCGCCTCATAGAGGTCCACCTCGTGGCCGGCATCCACCAGGTCCACCGCTGCGGCCAACCCGGCCAAACCCGCACCCACGATGGCGACCCGCACCCTGTAACCCAGCGAATAGGCCTGACTCTATGGAGACGGCCGGCCAGGCAGAGGCTGAAGGAGCTCCATACAGTGGGTGCATCGGCCACCCGCCTCCATGACCAGCGAGACCGCCACCCCTGAAGCGACCCACACCGGCCGCGATGGCAAGGGCATCCTGATCACCGAATCAGCGATGAAGCAGCTCGCCACCCTGCTGCCCGCCCAGGGCGCCGGCAAGGTCCTTCGCGTCGGTGTGCGCTCAGGCGGGTGCAGCGGCATGAGCTACACGATGGACTTCATCGATGCCGGGGAGATCCAGAGCGACGACGAGCAATACATCTACGAACCCAACGGCGCCCCCAGCTTCACCGTGGTGAGCGACCCCAAGAGCCTTCTCTACATCTATGGGATGCAGCTGGATTTCTCCAGCGCCCTGATCGGTGGCGGCTTCAACTTCACCAACCCCAACGCCACCCAGACCTGTGGCTGCGGCAGCTCCTTTGCGGTGTGAGCCTGGCCAGGCCGCCCGGGTGCGAATCTGAGGGCACGACCAGGCCACGTAGCCGCACCATGACCGCCACCGACGCCCCCTCACTCTTTGAGCAGGCTCTGCAGAGCTACCAAGAGGGTGCCCCCCTGGCTGAGGTGATTGCCAGCTTCCAGACCATCACCCAACAGGAGCCGCGGCTCTCTGCGGGCTGGACTTGTCTGGCGTGGCTCCAGCTCCTGGACAATCAGGCCCAGACCGCCCTGCGCTCCGCGCGCATGGCCGTGAAACTGAATCCCCAGGACCCCCAGGCCCGCATCAACCTGAGCCTGGCCATGCTCGAGAACAACGTCAAAGGCGTGCGTGAGCACATCGAGCTGGTGCAGCGGGTGCGGATGATGGCCCCCGAGCTGGCTGAAGAGCTCGATGGTTCGATCGCCGATGGCCTGGCCCGCCGTCCGGACTGGCAGGCCCTGCAGAAGGTGAAGGCTTGGCTGGAGGGTTGAAGACGCCCGCCCGCCCGCAGCGCATCCTGCTGCTGAGCAATGGCCATGGCGAAGACCTCAGTGGAGCCCTGATCGGCCAGGCCCTGCAGATGCAGGGCTGTGATGTCGAAGCGCTGCCGCTGGTGGGCCACGGCCAGGCCTACACACAAGCGGGCATCGCCTGCCGGGGCAAAACCCGTGAATACAGCACCGGGGGCCTCGGCTACACCAGCCTCTGGGGCCGCATCACAGAAGTGGTGCAGGGGCAGATCCTCTACCTGCTCAGCCGCACGGCGCTGTTGCTGCGCATCGCCCGCCGCTACGACCTGGTGCTGGTGGTGGGCGATGTGATCCCGGTGCTGGCGGGATGGCTGAGCCGCCGGCCCATGGCCACCTATCTGGTGGCCTACTCCAGCCACTACGAAGGGAAGCTGCGGCTGCCCTGGCCCTGCGGCGCCTGCCTGAAGAGCTCCAACTCCAGGGCGATCTACAGCCGGGACCAACTCAGTGCCGATGACCTCAGCGTGCAGCTGCAGCGGCCCGTGCAGTTTTTCGGCAACCCGTTTTTTGATGGGGCCCTACGCAGCAGCGAGCCCCTGGCCGGAGCACCGCAGCAGCGGCTGGGGCTCCTGCCGGGCAGTCGCCTGCCGGAAGCCCTGCACAACCTGGAGCTGATGCTGCGGGTCCTCGAACGCCTGCCCGAGTCCCTCAGACCGGCCAATCGTCTGGGGCTGCATGCCGCCTTGGTGGGCGCGTTGACCCCCCAGGAAGTCGCGCCCCTGGCCAGCCGACTGGGCTGGAGGCTGGAGCTGAGCAGCCAGAACCGCTGCAGCCTCCAGCGAGGCCCCTTGCACCTGCAGCTGGAGTGGGGCCGCTTCGCGGCGGTGGTTCAGCAGTGCGATTTGCTGCTCTCGATGACCGGCACCGCTGCCGAGCAGTGCGTGGGACTGGCCAAGCCCGTCTTGCAACTGGTGGGCCATGGCCCCCAATTCACGGAGAATTTCGCGGAAGCGCAACGGCGCCTTTTAGGTCCCGGGGTGCTCTGCGCCACGGGGGAACCCGGCAGCGAGGAGCAACTGAGCGGCACGGCCGAACTGCTCGAGCAACTGCTGGATCGCTTGCTGAACGATCCGCTCTGGAGGCAACAGCTCAAACGACTGGGCGGCGAACGCATTGGAGGCGGGGGCGGGGCCGCGAGGATGGCGGCCGATCTGCTGCAGCGCTGCGCCCCTGCCGATGACTGACGCCCCCCCGGATCTCGGCCAACGGATCAAGGGCTGGATCGACACCCTCCTGGTGATCGACGTCTTCGTGGTGATCGCCGGGGCCGTCTGGTTCGGTGTTGCGGTGCTCTGCCATAGCCGCGGCATCGAAGCACCGCTGGACTGGTTTCAGCGGCTCTGGGAACCCCTGTTCACCCCAGCGATCGGCCTGCTGATGGGGGCCGCCATCTTGAGCGGCGTCCTGGGCTGGCTGCTCAAGTGGTGGCGCGCGCGAGCGCAGCGCTGAGTTCCGCCTCTTCAAACGCAAAACCCTGCTGCTGCAGGCGCTCGGGCAACACCTGCTGGCCTTCCAGGACCACCTTGGCGCCATCCCCCAGCAGCAGCTGCAGGATCGGGGCCGGCACCGGCAGCAGGCTGGGGCGACCCATCACCCGGCCGAGGGTCTCCGCGAAGCGGGCCATGCTGCAGGGGTTGGGGCTCACCGCGTTGTAGACGCCCGCATAGGAGCTGTCCTCGAGGGCAGCGGCAATCAGGCGGCAGAGGTCATAGCGGGAGATCCAGCTCATCCACTGCTGGCCATTGCCGATGGGGCCCCCGAAACCCATCCGGAAGACGGGCAGCATCTTGCCCAGTGCACCGCCATCGGCGCCCAGCACGATGCCGATGCGCAGGATCACGACACGGCAGAGGCTGCTGGCGGCCTGGGCCTGCTGCTCCCAGCCCTGACAGAGACCCGCCAAGAAATCCGAGCCCGCGGGGCTGGACTCACGGAAGCAAGCCTGGGTGCTGGTGCCGTAGTACCCGATGGCCGAGCCATTGATCAGGGTCTGAGGGCGCCGATCAGCAGGCAGGGCCGCCATGGCCGCCACCAGGGCCTGGGTGGTCTGGATGCGGCTGTCTGTCAGGAGCTGAAGGTGGCTCGGGCTCCAGCGCTTTTCAGCGATGGGTTCACCGGCGAGATTGATCACGGCATCCGCCGCGGAAAGGGCCGCCTGAATGGCCGGCTGCTGCCAGCTGGACGGCCGGGAGGGATCGGCCTGCAAGCGGGCGAGCTGAGCGGACTTCAGAGCCGGCAGAGGGGCGGCCGAGCGACTGATCAGGCTGAGGCTGTGGCCGCGCTCCAGCAACAGAGGCACCAGGGCGCGCCCCACAAAGCCACTGCAGCCCACCAGCAGAATCCGCACGCCGTCTCAGCCATCACTGAGGGCAAGGCTAAGGACACCAGGCGACACCAAGCGGGGCCTAACCTGGCGTTGCCAGTCCGTTGACGCCATGGCCGAAGCGCCCGCCGCCATCAAGAAAGGAAGCTTGGTGAAGGTGAATCGCTCCGCCTACTGCGGCAGCCTGGAAGCCAAGGCCAGCGACAGCACCGCACCGGATTATTTGTTCGAGGGACCCGCGGAAGTGCTGATGCTTCAGGGCGACTACGCCCAGCTGCGCTTCCGCCTGCCTGTGCCGGATGTGTGGCTCCGGGCTGACCAGCTGGAGAACGTTGAGCAGCCTTGAGCGAGTTAACCCTTAAGGCCTGGGCACACCAAGGTCGGCACAGATCTTGCGAACCAGGATTTCATTGATCTCGTTATGGCGAGGTATGGCGCTACGCCGGTTGTATTCGGGGTGGTGCCACCAAGAATGATTTCCGCCCTCTCGAAGCAGGCAGCAGCCATGGTCCGCGAGATGCCGGATCAGATCTCTTCGCTTCACAAGGCCAACGCCAGCTCCTCATAGGGAGAGCCTGCGGCTGCTGCTAGTGCCTCTGCTCGATTCATCTCCAAGGCCTCCTGCAGCACCTGCTTCAGCGAGGCCAGCAGCTCTTCACGGCTGTGTTCCTGCGCGTTCACGCCAGACACTTCCTGAACCCAACCGATCCACCAGTCTCCGTCTTGCTTCACAACTGCGGTGTAGCGGTTCACAAAGGGGATCTCCATCCATGTCCCATGTGATTCCAAGCTAGCGGCGGGAACCAAACCAAAGGCCGGAGGCGCCTAAATCTCCAGGCGCCGGCGCTCGGCCTGCAACCTGGTGCGACGCTGCTTG